>JAHEBE010000212.1 GCA_024642365.1 Algoriphagus sp. | reverse complement strand
TCTTTTTCATGACCTTCCGGCCATTCAGGGAATGTGGTGTCTTTGCTGGCAAATTGAAATGCATCCATTCGGAAACCATCCACTCCTTTTTCAGCCCAGAACTTCATTATGTCATATACTTCCTGACGGAGTTTGGGATTCTCCCAATTCAAATCCGGCTGTTCCTCTGCAAAGGTGTGGAGGTAATACGCGTTGGTCAGGGAGTCGTAATCCCAACCACCTTCAGGGTCAAACAGACTGTGGCGATAAGGGGGCTTTCCTTTTTCGCCGGGCCACCAGTGGTAATAATCCCGATAAGGACTTTCCCTTGAGCTTCTGGATTGCTTGAACCATTCATGCTGATTGCTGGAGTGGTTGACGACCACGTCGAGTACAAATTTTATATTTCTGGCATGAAGCCCATCAAGCAATGCCTGAAAATCTTCCATGGAACCGTAGCGAGGTAAAATGGCTCGGTAATCACTGACATCATAGCCATTATCTACCAGTGGAGATTCAAAAAATGGATTCATCCAAACCATCGTAATCCCAAGACTTTGTAGGTAATCCAATTCTTCGATGACTCCCTTCAAATCCCCATAACCATCGCCATCGGTGTCTTTAAAGCTTTGCGGATAGAGTTGATACAGAATTCCTTCTTTCCACCATGCAGCATCTTCGACTACTGGGGGAGTTGATTTTTCTTCTGGACTTGTGCAGGCTAGAAATGCAAAAAGACCAAGGATTGGTAAGAACCTTAATTTCATATTTGAGATTTTATTTCAATCCTCAATATGAGAAATTATCGGATTCTAGTGGATCAAAATCAGGATTTACTACTGAAAAAAGCTAATCTCGAGATCAGACTTTTGATTAAATACCGAGCTTACTGCCGCTCAATGTACATGACGGCTGAGTCCTCTATGTATTTGGAAGGATTGAAAGATGAATAAAACTTGTTTTTCAAGTTGTTTAGTGGGGTATTTAAACCATTAATTCTGGAAGTGAATTCAGTTGGAAATTTCCCTGCATCAGCGTAAACTTTTATCAATTGCTCATATTGGTCAATGTTTCCTTGCATTCGCATGGTCAGCTGCCCAAATCGGAGTCTTAGCGATTGAACTTTGTACATATAAGTCTCAATTTGGCCCAACCATTTTCCTCTTGTTTCTGGGTTTTTATCTTGAAGGGAGAGTTTTTCTGAAATGGATTTTCGGCATTCATTTTTAAAATTTTCTCGTTCGGAGTCCAATGTTGCTTTCAAATACCGAGACTGATATCGGTTTCGATCGATCCCAAAATATTGAATTTGTTCCTCGAGCAGTTCAGTATTTTCTTTTTGAAGCAATTCCAGCTCTTTATTGATCATAGTCCATTCGTGATCAATAATTGATTTTTGCTGTTCAAACTGACTTGTTACACTGAGAATTCGAAGCATTTCAGGAGATTTTTCGTAGAGTTCCTTTTCTTTTTTTCCAAGTGTAGTCACCAAACTGGTAACCCCGGAAATTGCCGTATTGACCATTGTTCCATAGAGTGGAACGGCCGCAGATGCAGTTGAGATGAGGTTGATTGACTGCATCAATACATTCATCATGGCATCTGATTGACCTTCTTTGCTGTACCATTTATCAAATTCTGTTTTCCAAGCCGAGAAGGATTTGTACTGCTGGATTTTGGTGGCATTTCCCAACTGATCAAAAAAAGTTTGGGAGGTCAGGAATAATTCAACCGGCTGAATATCACGCTGGATACTGAGCAATTCGGTAAATGCTAACTGACCATTTAGATTGATTCTTGTTTTTGGAGCTTCTTCCAGGATTTTGAGTCGATTGTCTAAAGCAAGTTGCAGGTTCTCTAAATCTGCTATTTTATCTTTATCGCTGGCATTCTTACTGTCGCTGGCATTGATTTTTTCAGTCAACCGATTAACGAGTTCTTCGTTTGTCTTTAGCTTTTCATTCAATTCTTTGAGTTGGTTGTCACGATCGGTTTTGATTTGTTCAGTGATTTCGGTTTGTGCAAATAGCTGGGCGGTAAACACAAATACGAAAATTGAGGAGACAAAGAATTTTGAGACCATTTAGTAAAGAGGATTTTGGGTGAAAATTTAACTGGAAAGCCAAAGCACCTTAGCGAATTTTATACCAGAATATGTTAAAAATCCTTTCGCCTTTTTAGGACTAAATTTTTGAAAAAATCAAAAAGTAATCAAGCTGAATTTAGCTTTTGAAAATGTGATCTTTTAATCACTTATTCCAATAATTGGAACATGATGTAGGCATCCACATAACCTAATTTTGCATGGTTAAATCCCTTTGGAATTGTCCCAATGATCTTAAAACCAAACTTTTCCCAAAGTTTTATCGCTCGAGTATTTGTACTTACTACTAGGTTAAATTGAATGCCTTTAAATCCAGCGTCTTTTGCAATTTGAAGCGAATGTGCACACAGCATTTTCCCTATTCCTTTCCCTTGAGCCTTTGGACTGACCATGTAGCCACAATTTGCAATATGGTTTCCTAAATCAATTTGATTCGGTTTGAGGTAATAGGTGCCAAGAATTTTACCCTGTTCTTCGTAGACAAAAGTTTGCATTGTGGGTGCAAACCAAAGTTTAGAGAGCTCACTTTTTGGCGTGGTGGGATCATAGACATAGGTGTCGCCAGTTTCAATAACTTTTGAAAAAATCTCCCAAACTTGGTCAATATCGGATTCGGTGGCTTTTCTTATGGTCAAGTTCTCTGAGTTTTACCGTGATTTATCTTTTTTAGAATACGATGGAGGAATTACCTATTTCCATATTTTAAAATTTACGACTAGTTTTTTGGAGTGGATCAATGTTCGCCAGTCAATGAAGAAAAGACAAAAAAGAAGTAGTAATCCCAAGATAATACTGCCAATAGATTTCAGTGAAAATGCATCCTCAATGATGTTCTGAGTATTTTCGACGGCATAGGCACCTGCAAATAATGCGATCGTATCACTTGTGAACTTACCAATGAGAAAGGCCGGAATAATATAAACGGCTCTTAATTTTGAGATACCAGCTCCTAAAAAAAGTGGAGTAGTCGGAAGTGGCAACAAGGAATAAGCAAGTATGATTAATTGTCCAGTCCATACATTCAATTTCATCTTGTCCCCCAGAAACTGAATGTCATTATTTTTAGACTCCTTTAAGTATTTTTTCGCGAGTAATGGAGCATATAACAGAAGAATAAATCTACCCAAAACCGAGCCCGCTACTCCAATCACAATTACCGACCAGACATCTAATTGAAAAATGATTTGTAAAAGCATCATTATCGTAAAGGCAGGGGGGAAAGGGAAGGGGACTATATCAAATAATAGTGCACCCAAAAAAACCAAAAGATACTGCCACCACATATTCTAAAGTTTTAAATAAAATCCGAAGTTATTCCAATCAAACATACTACCATCTGAAGATCTAATTTCTCTTAATAAAATTTGCAATTTGATACATATTCCCGCTTTTGCAATTAAAATCGATTTTTTGAGATCTTAGACTTTGCTGTTGAAAAAATTGGTCAGAGTCAAATTTGATAGCCTTTCGGGTTTTCAAATTAAATACGGTTTTCTTTCAATTATTTTAGCTAAATGATTTGTCGAAAGGATTAATTTAAGACTGCTAGCCAGATTTCTTATTTGGTCAATTAATCAATAAAGTATTTCATAATCGCGCTGGCTACTAGTGTATGACCTGCTGCATTAGGATGATTGGATTGAGACATGTAGTCTGCAAGACAGTCACAGCTCGAATTCAATTCTTTAAATATGGAATAGCTGTCCACAAGTCCAATTTGATAGGTTTCTGCTAATTCTTTGATTTGATTGGCATGTAATTCCAGCTCATTTCCAGATTCCGAAAGATCAACTTTCAAATCTGGTGTGGGTGTCAATAAGATGATTTTAGCCCCCACTTTTTGAGCTTGTTTGATCATTTTTTCCCACGCTTTTCTCGCTTCTACTAATCCTAATTTGCGATCGTTGAGCGCATAGTCAATAAAAATCACATCTGCTCGATGATTTAGCACTTCCTTCTTGAATCGTTTCGATCCACTCATGGAGTTCTCTCCACCGATGGATGTGTTGATCACATTTATGACCGCATTTGGATAATTGTCCTTCAAGAGTTTCAACACTTGGTAAGGATACGCATTTAAGGTATTGACCTGAGGAGTTTTGAAATAGCCGGCAGGAACGCTGTGGCCATGAAAAATAAGATTGATGGTTCTGTTAGCGGGCCATTCTAGGCTCATTTCATTTTTCAAATCCGCTAAGTAAGTTGATGGAGCTGCAATTGGTTTAAATGAACTCCAGGAAGAAAGAAAAAGCGCTAGCACTAAAATAATTGAGGCGCTAAGTTTTTTCATTTACAGCAACTTTTATTGAGTTGTATGGGAGGACATTTTACTGTGCCGTAACTGCAAAACACACAACAGTCTCCCGCTAATGGCTTTAACACCGTTTTGCAGTTTTCGCATTCATAAAAAAACTGGCAAGCATCCGTAGGCATTTCTTCCTTCTTTTTGTGTCCACAGACTGGGCAGGTGATCGTGGATTCAGTGATGACTTCCATATTATTCAATTGTGGTGTCTACTACTTTATAGCCAGTCTTATCAATTGCCTTTTGGATATCAGACAAACTTGTTTTGGATTTGTCAAATTCGACAATTGCATTCTTCCCTTCGTAGGAGGCAGTTGCCAGAATTATTCCAGGGATCTTGTTAATATCATGTTGTACATGATCGGCGCAGCTGGTGCAAGTCATGCCCTCAATTTTAAATTCCACTTTTTGAAAATTCAAGGGATCTATTGTTGAAAGTTGCTGCGTGGACTCCGGGTAAAAAACTGAACTGAATGAGGGGAATGAAATCATGATTGCTGCAAAAACCGTCACGAATGCCAAAAAGGCTTTCGAATGAAGAAAAGATTTTTTCGGAGCTGGGTCGCATTCACAATCTACCTCTTTTAGGGGCTTTAGTTTTTGATACCATGCAAAACCCAAAGTAAAAATGGCAATCCCAATGAAATAGGGTCTAAAAGGATCAATCCAAGAAAAGGTGGCCGCTAGTCCGCTTGTACCTGCGAGTAAAGCCAAAACTGGGGTAATACAACATAGCGAAGCTGAAATTGCTGAAAATAACCCGGCGCTTAAAATTCCTTTTTCCTTGTCCATTCCCTTTTGAAGAGTTTGTTTTCTCAAATTTATTAAAAACCTGCCTATTAATTCAATTTACAAATTCAAAAGGACTCGTTTTGGTCCTTAGAGTTAATTCCAAATTGCTTAAAATTTCAACTCTCAATTTTGGGATTGACACCAAATCGAATTTCAATCACTGATTTTTATCACTTTCTCTGCCATAATCTATCATGCCTAGGCAGGACTAAGTTTTCTAAATTGGGTGATACCAAAGTTTCG
>JAHEBE010000211.1 GCA_024642365.1 Algoriphagus sp. | reverse complement strand
ATTACCATGTGGTAAACACATGGCCTCCGGAAGAGAAGTCTGAATTATTGGAATACCAATTTCATCCACCAAGGCATAAACGAGACCTGACCCGCTTCTAAGCGCACTTCCACAAGCTAATTTTAAAGCACCCATTTTTCCTAAGCTGCCTCCAGCGATCAGAACTTTTCCAAAATCTCCTTTGTAGCTGAATCGATTGAATTTTTTATGAAGACCGATTACATCCTTGAGCTGAATATAAAATGCTTCAGATTTGATTATGGAATCCCCCATTCCAATGTCCACAACAACAAGATCACCACTATATTGGGCGTATTCCGGAGCAAACAAAGACAATTTTGGGAATTGAAAAGTTACTGTAATCGTTGCTTTGACAGCTTGGACAAATTCTCCATTTTCAGAAGGTAGACCAGAGGGAATATCGACACTGATTATTTTGCCGGAGAATTGATTGATCCAATTTATTTTTTCGACAGTCTCTTCCCTTAAAACACCAACCAATCCAACACCTAAAAAACTATCTATTAACAATTCAGAATCAGAAAATTGAAAGCTTTTCCAATGTGAAATCTGAACATCCTGCGGCAACAAATTTTTATTCAGAACCCCATTCGGGCACAAAGAATCATCACTGTCAAACATTTCAACCAGATGAACCGAAAAATCATGATTACATAATAATCGAGCAATAGCATAACCATCACCTCCATTATTCCCAGCCCCAACTACGATAATTACAGAAGTATCATCACTGAAATGTTGATCAAGAAACCATCGAACAAATTCTTTAGCTGCATTCTCCATCAGCTCATGACTAGTAAGCCCACTTGTTGCGAGAAACGCCTCGTCAAGAATTTTTACTTGATTTCCAGGATAAATTTGTTGCATCAGCTCATGTCTACGGTACTCAATTCTTTTTTTGGAATACTTACTAATAATAAAAAGCCTAATCCCACTAAGAAGAAAAGACCAAGAGAAAGGGCACTATTTCGCATATTCCCAGTGATTTGTTCAATAAATCCATAAGAAAAAGTACCTAAGACAATTGCAATCTTTTCAGTGACGTCATAGAAACTAAAGAAAGATGCATGGTCGGTAGATTCTTTAGGAATTAATTTAGTAAAAGTGGATCTAGAAATAGCCTGAATCCCACCCATAACTAAACCAACTACAAAAGCTAAAGCAAAAAACTCATATACAGTATAAACATAATATGCTGCTCCACATATCCCAATCCATACAAACACCATAATTACGAGCGCAATTTTATTTCCAAGCCGTTTTGAAATAAACGCAAACAAATAACTACCAAAAATTGCTACAATTTGAATAATCAAAATGGTAACAATTAATTGATCACCGGGAAGACCAAGCTCTTTATCTCCAAAAGTAGCAGCAAGATACATCACCGTTTGAACACCCATAGAATAAAAAAAGAAAGAGGCCAAAAATCTTGACATGACTTTCATTCCTTTTACTTGGTAAAAAACAGATCTGATTTCATGGTATCCCTTTACCAGAAATTCCTTTTTAATTTCCTTATTAAAAACATTCTTGGGTAGAATTCGAAAAGGAATCTGAGAAAATCCGGCCCACCAAATTCCTGTAATCAAAAATGAAAACCGAGGGGCAAAACTCTCATCTGAAAGTCCAAACCATTCGGGAAAAGTAATCATCACCAAATTAAAAACCAGGAGGATAACACTCCCTATATATCCTAAAGCAAATCCTTTAGCACTCAAATGATCATATTCACTTCGCTCTGAAATTTCGGGCAAATAGGCATTATAAAAAACGATACTACCTGCATACCCTATACTTGCCAATACACTACAGGCAATTCCAAATTCCAAATTATCACCGTCAAAAAAGAATAAACCGACGCAAGCCAATGAACCTAGATAGGCAAAGAATTTCATAAACTGGAGTTTTTGCCCACTTGCATCTGCGATTCCAGATAATAATGGGGAAACCAATGCAATCATCAAAAAAGAAAAAGAAATTGAATAAGAATACAGCACGGTATTCACGATTTCAAAGCCAAAAAAATCAACGATCCCAGCTCCATCAATACCTTTTGTGACACTATTGTAATAAACTGGAAATATCGTTGAGGTGATCACCAAACTATAAACCGAATTTGCCCAATCATACATGGCCCAGGCATTTTGGACTTTTTTAGTTTTGAAAGATAAAATTTGCATAGGCCTAAAATAAAAAAAGCTATCTCAAATGAGATAGCTTTAAATATAATTATTATTTCTGTTTAGTCTTTCTGTACTTTTCCAATTGATGCATAGAGAACTCGACGAGCATCTGCTTCTCTAAGTTCTGACTGAACATCAGAGATAGGTCCCATCTTCACTTCTTTATCTGCTTTGATCGAAATAGTAATCAAACCACGATCTGCTTCAGGAAGCATATCTCTTTCTTGGTTTACCCACTGACGAATAGCACTAGCGTCAAGAAGTGCATCGTTTGCCTGTACTCTAGGTTCTACTCCATAAAGCGCTGTATTCTTAGGCTTTCCAATGAAAATATAAGAAATCAAGGTCTTCTTTTGAAGTTTTTGAAGCTGAGTCGCAGAAGGAATTCGTTGCTCTACAAGAATATCTTGCTCCCTCAATACAGTCGTAACCATGAAGAAGAACAAAAGCATGAAAACGATATCAGGTAGTGAAGCCGTCGAAATCCCAGGCTCAGCCTTTGGCTTTTTCTTAAACTTTGACATATTAGTTTCCTCCTAGTTTATCTGGTTCTGCAATTGAAATCGCCATAGGGATTCCTTCTTTTCCTCTATCTTGAAGACTAACTTCAGCATCATCTTTTCCAGTTAATGCTCTATATTCATCTGTTTCTAGATTTACTCTAGCTGCATAAATATCGAAGTAAGCTTTCTTCACAAGGTCAAACACTTCTAAATAAGTCTCATAAGACGTGCCCCTGTTTGTTTTGATCGAAACTACCGCTTCTCCTGGATCATCAGACGATTCTGGAAGTCTTTTAGCTAATGCCTTCAACGAAGGAGGCAAAGCATTAAAGAGTTGAACAGCCTCATCATCCGTTGGGTTTCCAAAATTAAGGATGAACTCTTTTACTTTCACATCCAAATTCTTAGTATCTGAATATTCACCTTCTACTAGAAGTTGATCATTCGCATTAATTAGAATTGTGAAAATATTACGCTCATTTACTTGAATATCTGGCGGCGGAACATTTGGATCAATTTTCGGAGGCAGAATATTTAAGATACCCTTATCCGAAGCGATTGTAGTAGTGACAAGAAAGAAGATCAAGAGCAAGAAGGCGATATCCGCCATAGATCCTGCATTGACCTCTTGACTTGGTCTATTTTTCTTTCTAGCGCCCATATTATTTAATTGCTTTTGTTACCTCAGTCAAAAAGATGCTACCAATAGCAACTATTGAAAGAACGTAAGTTGTAATAAGCATTCCTCCTACCATCTGAGATCCTTGAGGAGTCAGATTGAAGGGATCAGCTTCAAATTTTGGAAGTACTTCATTGCTTGAAACAGAGTATGCAATGAAGAACAACACTACGATGGCTATTATCCCTACTGCAGTCTTGAGCAAAGACTTTGGGTCATCCAAAGACTTAATAAGTGGCAGCACAACTGCCACAACAGCTCCAAGGATAATCAGTAAGTAGCTTCCGTATAATAAGATGTCATAAGTATCCATGATGTCGCTTCTTTGATGTTAATTGAATAATTTGAAAATCTGCAAGTGGATTTGGCTTATTTGCCAGTCAACTTGTGCTTTACCAAAACGTCAACCAAAGAGATGGAAGCATCTTCCATATCATTCACCAATGAATCGATTTTAGATACAAGATAGTTGTAGAACAACTGAAGGATAATCGCAACGATCAAACCAGCTACAGTTGTCAAAAGGGCGATTTTGATACCACCTGCTACCAATGAAGGAGAGATATCACCAGCTGCTTCGATTGAATCGAATGCACCAATCATACCAATTACAGTACCCATGAAACCAAGCATTGGAGCTAGAGAGATAAATAGAGAGATCCAAACTAGACCTTTCTCTAATCTACCCATTTCAACAGAACCGTAAGCGATGATAGATTTTTCTACCATTTCAATTCCTTCTGAATATCTCATCAATCCTTGAGTGAAGATAGAAGCAACTGGACCTTTAGTGCTTTTAGTCACGTCCTTCGCAGCTTCAACGCCGCCTGAAGTAAGTGCATCTTCAACTTTTGCCAACAATTTCTTAGTGTTGGTAGTAGAAAGATTCAAAGTGATAATTCTTTCCAAGGCTACTGCAAGACCTAAAATCAAACAGATTAGTACTGGAGTCATGTAAAGAGGATCTCCCTCAATAAATTTCTCTTTAACTACTTGGTGGAAGCTTTGCTCCTCTGCAACGATCTCGTCGTCAACAATTGTGGGAGATGCAGCAGGCTCCTCTGCTACAGGGGTTGATTCTTGAGCTGCTGAATCAGCTGCTGCTTCTTGTGCGTTAGCGATAGCAGGTGCAAATAAGATGCCTGCAAGCATGAACAAAGCGATTAACTTTCTCATAATGTGAATTTTAAATAGACTTTTGATAAAGGTTAAATGGTTTCTACAGTAAAATCGAGTTTTAAAGTTATCATTTTTTAATTTCAAAAAACAACTACCTACTTCAGATTTTTTTGAAAATTAGCCCATCGAGTATAAGATTTAGTAAGTTTTTACACCAACGGACAAAATTTCAATTTCCCTCCAAAATAGGCAAATCTCTCAAACTCGGCGGTAAGGTTCTTATTTTTTTGCAGAAAGAAAAATAAAAAAGACATGGATTGAGAACCTTTTTTTATTGTCAACGAAATCCTTGAGCAAAAGACCTATCAATCACGTGGTTTGGTGTTTTAAGTCCTTAAAAAAAATCCTTGCAAATTGATAATGAAAATCAAATTTGAGGTTTATACTTTGGTTCATTCCACTCTTTTCATCGATTAGCAGGAGAATTCTTTTTGAATAAAAAGTCGATTTTTAGGAAAAGAAAAAAAGCTAACTCCTTTTTAGAAATTAGCTTTTTTTTGCAGAGAGGAAGGGATTCGAACCCTCGATACCCTCACGGGTATACACACTTTCCAGGCGTGCTCCTTCAACCACTCGGACACCTCTCTGTGTTGATTTTTGACTCAATTGCGAATCGGAGTGCAAAGAAAATTATTATTAACCCCCTTTCCAAACTTTCCTCGAAAATAGACTGGAAATCTAACTAGGCTGTAATTTCACCTGCTAATGGAATCATCAGTTTTTTCCTGACATCGTCCAAGCTTTTTTCTTGCCCAAAAAGAAACATCAATTTGGTGATAGCAGCCTCTGTAGTCATGTCGGCTCCACTAATAACCCCTACATTAATTAACTCTTTGCTGGTCTCATATCTCCCTTGAATGAC
>JAHEBE010000210.1 GCA_024642365.1 Algoriphagus sp. | reverse complement strand
TTTGAGGATCCTGATGGTTTACCGATTGAGCTTTACGAAGATCCAGCTTAAGACTCCATGTTTTATTTTCTTTGATTTTGGGGTAAATACTAGACTTCATCTAAAAAGCCCACGATCGACAAGGATTTTTCTGGATGATTTTGCATATTAAATATCCAATAATTTAGAAAGCATGTCTACCCTAAAAACTTCCGCGACCAAAGCATCCGTGTCCGATTTCCTCGAAAAAGTTGAACCGGAAACCAGAAGACTGGATGGAAAGCGGCTACTAAAGCTATTTGAAGAAGAAACCGGGGAATCGGCCATTCTCTGGGGGCCAAGTATCATTGGTTTTGGGTCTTATTGGTATTCCTATCCAGATGGGAAAACCCTTGATTGGTTTCCTGTAGGGTATTCGCCTAGAAAGCAGTCTTTATCTATTTATTTGATGCGAAGCCACGAAGACATGAAAGATGAGCTCGACAAACTTGGTAAATACAAGACTGGAAAAAGCTGCATTTATATTAACAAGTTGGCAGATATTGATGAAAAAGTACTTCGAAAAATGATCGCTGACACTTACCATCAGCATACGAAAAAATAAAAAACCACTAATTTTTAAGGATCGATTTCTAAAATAAGTCCCAATGAAGATCACTCATATTTTAAACGGAGATGCACTCGCAATGAATTTCCCTGAAGGAATCTTGGGAGAAAAAATAATTTTCAGAGAGTGTCTAGTCGATGGCCCTGTAGATTTTGACTCATTTGAGGAATTCATCATCGGACGAAGTAAGTACCTCACGAAGACATTTCCAGGGGCGCAAGAACAGAGTTATATCCCCTATGTTTCTGACGAACTTGAAAAGATTATGACGAGAGCCGACTCGGATCGGATTTACTGTTGGTTTGAGGCGGATTTATTTTGTCAGGTAAATTTTTGGTGTGCCATCTCGCTTTTAAAAGATCATGAAGGTGAAATCGGATTGGTTTTGCCAAAAATGGATCTTCATACTGGATTTGGAGGATTGAGTGCTGATGAACTTTGGGATGCATTTCGCAACCCAAGAATTCTTAGCTCCAATGAACGAAATATCCTCACCGAACTTTGGAGACTTTTTAAAAAGAAGAAGCCGAAGGAAGCTAAATCGTTAGCCTTGACACTGGAAAAAGAACTCCCATTTTTAATCCCAGCCATCCAAGCTTGGGAAGATTCAATTCCTCATGGAGACTATCCTGGCAAACCTAAGGCCATTTTAGCAGCAATTTCCAAAGAATTAAAAACCGATGAATTCAAATATGTCTTTCGGGAATTTCACCGAAGACTCCCTATTTACGGGTACGGAGATTTGATTACGAGAAGGCTTTGGGAAGAAATAAAACTGGAAGATTAACGCCTTTCTTGACTCTTCAAGGCTGCTAATCATCAATCAATCCGTATTTTCGAGCATGAATTGGTCCATCGATTTCCCTATTTCTAAGTATTCCTACCCGATTACGCATCGCAGCAAAATCCTCAGTATGGGATCTTGCTTTGCACAGACCATGGGACAAAAAATGGTGGAAGCTAAGTTTGATTGCTTAGTCAATCCATTCGGCACTATTTATAACCCCCTTTCTTTAATTCACCTTTTGGATGAAAAGAGTTTTGAAGAACGCTTCGATCCAAAACTGATCCTCCAACGTGATGATTCATTTTTTCATTTTCAGGCACATTCTGAAATTTGGGGAAATACCAAAGAGGACTTGCTCGAGCAATTGCAACAGAAAAATAACCTCACCCAAGATTATCTTGCTTCTGCCTCTCATTTGGTTTTAACTTTTGGAACTGCTTGGATATACGAGCTCTCGGAAAGTGGGGAAAGCGTTGCGAATTGCCATAAGCAAACTGCTTCTACATTTCAAAAACGATTACTTTCGCTCGAAGAGATGGAACACTCCTATTCAAAACTTTTCAGGTCCTTTCAAGAAAGATTTCCGTCACTCAAAATTATTCTGACCCTTAGCCCAGTTCGGCATATCAAAGATGGCGTTTCTGAAAATCAACTGAGTAAAAGCCTGCTTCGAGTCCTTTGTGGAAAATTGGAAAATGACTTTGAAGCTGTTTCCTATTTTCCTGCTTACGAGATTCTGGTGGATGAATTGCGGGATTACCGTTTTTACAAATCGGACTTGGTTCACCCTAGTTTCGAGGCGGAAAATTACATTTGGGAAAAGTGGGGAGTCTCTCATTTCGAAGTCAAAACCCAGGAAAAAGTCGAAGAAATTCGAAAAGTACAGTTGGACTTGGCACATCGCTCTTTTAATCCGAAAAGTCCTGCACACCAAAAATTTCTGGCCAATCTATTGAAGAAACTGGAACGATTGGATGGAGATTTTGATTTTTCTAATGAGCTAAAAGAAATCAAGCTTCGATTTAACCAGCTTGATTAGCTAAGCTAATTTTTCAATTTTAAAATTTCCAAAATTAAGATGTCCAACCGCCTACTTCAAGCCCAAAGTCCTTACCTCCTTCAGCACGCCCATAATCCTGTGGACTGGTTTCCATGGGGGCCCGAAGCACTCCGCAAGGCTGAAGTGGAAAACAAACCAATTTTAGTCTCCATTGGCTACTCTGCTTGTCATTGGTGTCATGTGATGGAGCGGGAAAGTTTTGAAGATGAAATCACCGCATCCCTGATGAACGAACATTTTGTCTGCATTAAGATCGATCGGGAAGAACGACCCGATATCGATAATATCTACATGGATGCTGTTCAGGCGATGGGTTTACAGGGAGGATGGCCTTTGAACGTTTTTCTAATGCCAAATCAAAAACCATTTTACGGAGGGACCTATTTCCCCAACGAACAATGGAAAAATTTGCTGGCAAATATTGCGGATGCCTTCGAGAAACATGAAGATCAATTGGCGGAAAGTGCCGAAGGGTTTGGAAACTCACTGAATCGAAGTGAAACGGAAAAGTACGGGATTTCGGCTGGGAGAAAACTTTTGGAGCAGGATGAATTGGCGGAGGTTATGGCTAAACTCAGTGCGCAAATAGATCCTGAATGGGGCGGAATGAAACGTATTCCGAAATTTCCAATGCCGGCTATCTGGTCTTTTGTCCTCGATTACGGACTAGCTACTAAAAATAAAACCACCCAAGAAAAAGCACTTTTTACCCTCCGGAAAATAGGAATGGGCGGAATCTACGATCATCTAAGAGGTGGATTTGCGCGCTATTCCGTAGATGGAGAATGGTTTGCTCCACATTTCGAAAAGATGGGCTATGACAATGGCCAATTGCTGGAACTCTATGCAAAAGCCTATCAAGTCAGTCAGGATTCATTTTTCTTGGAAAAGGTTTTAGAAACTGTGGCTTGGCTGGAGGC
Organism: Algoriphagus sp.; assembly: GCA_024642365.1. Taxonomy (GTDB): domain Bacteria; phylum Bacteroidota; class Bacteroidia; order Cytophagales; family Cyclobacteriaceae; genus Algoriphagus. The sequence goes on along the minus strand of JAHEBE010000210.1, from coordinate 2,168 downwards.
CGAAATGCTTACCAATGAAGGAGGCTTCCAAGCAGCTCAAGATGCCGATTCAGAAGGTGTGGAAGGAAAGTTTTATACCTGGACTTATTCTGAATTGCAGGAGTTGATTCCCGATGAAATGCCTTGGTTTGAAAAACTTTACAATCTGAAATCAGGAGGAAACTGGGAAGATGGCGTCAATATTCTCTTTCAAACCAAGCCCTATTTGGAGATCGCTTCAGAATTTGGGATGACCGAAGGGGACTTTACCACAAAGCTTATTGAGATAAAATCCAAACTTTTGAAAATCCGGAATCAACGAATTTTCCCAGGCAAGGATGATAAAATATTGAGTGGCTGGAACGGCTTGATCGCAGCAGGATTAATCCAGAGCTATTTTGCTACCGGCCAGCAATCCATGCTTGATTTAGCGCTAAAGAATCTGGGTTTTCTAAAAGAAAAACTTTACCTCTCAGGGATACTCCATCGATCCTACAAAAATGGAAAGGCTTATACGCCGGGCTTTTTAGAGGATTATGCACAGGTGATTCGCGCGAGTTTAATGGGTTTTGAAGCCAGTGGTGATTCAACTTGGTTGGATTTTGCAAAAGAATTAACGGACTGTTGTCTGAAGGAATTTTATGATGAATCCGACGGGTTTTTCTTTTTCAACAATCCAGCTGCTGAAAAACTCATCGCAAACAAAAAGGAGATTTTTGACAATGTCATCCCCTCTTCCAATTCGGTAATGGCTCGAAATCTCCACCAGATTTCACTTTTTACCTATGAAAACAAGTATCAGGAAGTGGCTACCAACATGCTGGGTGGCATGAAAGATTTGATTTTGAAAGATCCGGGGTTCTTGAGTAATTGGGCAAGTCTATTCCTTGAGCAGCTAGTCCCTACTGCGGAAATTGCCATTGTAGGAAAAGGAGCAAAAGCCATGGCTATGGCACTAAAAAAGGTTTACCTACCGAATACCATCGTGGCTTTTTCAGAGACTTTGACAGAGAATGCCCCAATTCTTTCTCAAAAAACTCCCGATTCGGCAGGGAATGCCTTAATTTATGTTTGTTTTAACAGAGCCTGCCAAAGGCCTGTCAGCAAAATCGAAGACGCCATTTCACAACTCCCCTCTTTAGCCTAAAACCATTGGAAAGCCTTTTTGGAGATCAGGATTTATACCCAGCAGAAAGCGGAAATAATTTCGCCGATATCATCCTGCCGGTTCCTATCCCCAGAATGTTCACCTATAAAATTCCAAAATCTCTTAAACCGGAGATTAATCTGGGTTCGCGAGTCATTGTCCAATTCGGAAAAAAGAAAGTGCTGACTGGTATTATTGGGAAAGTCCATAACAAAGCCCCTCAGGCCTATGAGGCAAAGCCTATTCTGGAAGTTTTGGATGTCCTACCCAGTGTAAATCCGCTTCAGATTCGTTTTTGGGTTTGGATGGCGGAATATTACTGTTGTCATATTGGGGAAATCATGCATGCCGCACTTCCCTCAGGCCTTAGACTCAGCAGCGAAAGCAAGGTGCAACTGAATCCTAATTTTGATCGGGAGACCAGCAAATACCCCTTGGATGATCGGGAAGAAAAGATTCTGGAAGCCCTCGAAGCTTCTACTGAGTTGAGTTACGACGACTGCGAAAAAGTGCTTGGTGTGAAAACCATCCACCCCATTCTGAAAAGCCTGGTGACCAAGGAGGCTATTTTAATTTTTGAGCGAGTACAGGAAAAATATACCCCAAAAGTAGAAACTCGAATTCGGCTAGTCCAAGAAATCGCTGAAAGCAAAAATGCGCTGGAGGAGGTCTTTTCGATTTTGGCAAGCAAACCCAAGCAAGAATCCATCTTGATGAAATACTTGCGCGAAGTTCCGGTTTTTCAAAAGCTTCACCTCAATGAAAAAGGGGTGGATAAGTCGACCATATTAGAAGAAGGAGATTCAGAATCTTCCTTGAAGACTTTAATCAAAAATGGAATTTTCGAATCCTTTAAAGTCGTGGTCAGTAGAATTCCGGAGGAAGAGCCTGAAAAGGAAGCAGCAAAGCTTTCAAGTTCTCAGGAAGCGGCTTTTACCGATCTGAAAAATCAATTCGAAGAAAAACAATCGGTCCTCCTTCATGGCGTGACGGGATCTGGAAAAACTGAAATCTACATTCAGTTGATCCAGGAGGTATTGAG
>JAHEBE010000209.1 GCA_024642365.1 Algoriphagus sp. | reverse complement strand
ATTGCCTTCTCTACCGCATCCAGAGCTTTTTGGTAGTCACCTTCTTCGAAATAAATCATCGAATACAAATTGTGAAGATTTGGTTCGGCTGGATTCAAGCTTTCACCTTTTTCTAAAAGTACTTTTGCCGCTGCGTAATCTTTCAAATAAAACTTAATCGTTGCTTGATTGAAAATAAGATCTGAATTTGAAGGATTAAGCTCGAAAGCCTTTTCAAATTCAAATAGCGCTTGGTCTAGATTTTTTAATTTTTCCTCTACCAAGCCTGAAAGAAAATAACTTTCCCAATTCTCAGGATCTAGGGTTTTTAATTTAACAGCATCCTCTTTTGCTTTATAAAACTCCCCATTATCCAGATAACTCAGTCCTCGTTGAAAAAAGGCCGATGCAAACTCCGGATTATATTGAATTGCTAAACTGAAGTCCCCAATTGCCTCCATTAATTGATTCAATCGTAAGTGGGCCAAGCCTTTATTGTAATAAGCATCCGTATAGGTGCTGTCCAATTCTATAGCTTCAGCATAAAATTCAAGTGCGCCTTTTGGATCGTTTTCTTTTAGTTTTTCATTTCCCTTGAGTAAGAAACGTCCTTTTTTATCCTCTAAACTATCACAAGAAAAGATGCTTGAAAAGATAATTGCAACAACTAATAGCTTACTTAGTTTTTTCATCTGTTGAGGCAGTCTCAGCTTTTTTATCTTCTCCTAATAATAGTCCGAAAGGCTTGGTCTGTTCATTTAATTCAAATATTTCTCTCAGAATTGCCAAAGTTGGAATCGCTAATACCATTCCTGCTACACCCCAGATTGTTCCACCAATGATCAAGCCCAGAAATGTCACAAAAGCATTTAGGTTTACATTTCCTCCTACGATTTTTGGAGTAAGGAAATTGCCCTCAATAAATTGGATTACTTGATAAGAAGCCAAAACAGCCAATGGGTAGAACAAGCTGTCCTTCGTGAGAAAAGAATAAACCATTGGCATCATAGCACCAATTAAAGGGCCGATATATGGGATAATGTTAAGTAATGCACCTATCAGTCCGAAAAATATGGCATGCTTGATACCCAATAAACTAAATGCTGTTATGTTTAAAACCGCTAAAATCCCCATTACTTTCACCACTCCTACAATGTAATTCAAAACAACTTTTCGAAGTTTTACGATACGCATCCGAACGAGTTGAGGGTCTTTATCCCGATAAATTTGAATAATCATGTTAGTCAAATGATGCCGATAAATCAAAAAGAAAAACATGAAAACCGGGATTAAAACTATCCCAGCTAAAGATCCAACTGCTTTTAAAGCAAAGCTTGAAATACTTGAACCATGTTCGGTCAATTGCTGCCTGATATATTCCGTATTGGTTTTGTCTTTTATGTCTAAATCAACACCAAAATTTGTTATTGCCCAATCATCTAACACGGCTGAATAATTGACAATTTTTTCGGAAACATTGTCAAAATCTTGTGTGAACGTGGAGACTGTAGAAATAACAAAAGTCAATAAGCCTCCGACAATAGCAGTCATTGTCAGTAAGGAAATAAATGCTGCCAAAGACTCTGGTGTTTTTTTAGATTCTAGCCAGTTACAAAGAGGTGTAAAAAGAATCGCAAAGAATCCTCCCATGAATAAAGGGACTAAAAGACTTTTGCCAACAATCAGAAAAAAAACTAAGGTGATGATGAAAATCATTACCGAAAGTGCTTTTAAATAAGGAGGTAGCGTAAAACTTTCGTTTTTCATAGAATTAAGGGGTAGGTTTTTATTTAATCTTTAAGTCCTGCTCGCTTCAATAGTGCATCTTGCTTTGGCTTTCGACCTCTAAACCGTTCATAAAGAACTTCAGGATGCTCTTGTCCGCCTGCGGAAAGTATGTGTTTTTTAAAGGAATTTGCAATTTCTTTATCGAAAATTCCTCGCTCTTGAAAAAGCTCGAATGCATCCGCATCAAGCACTTCAGCCCATTTGTAACTATAATAGCCAGCAGCGTAACCTCCTTGAAAGATATGGGAAAATGATGTACTCATTAACGTCCCATCCACTTTTGGAAGTAAGTCTGTCTTACTCATGATTCCTTTTTCAAAATCAACGATTGATTCGATAGAATCAGGGTCTTTACTATGATAGGCCATATCTAATAGCCCAAAGCTCAATTGACGTAAGGTTTGATAACCTTGTTGAAAATTTGCGGAATCCTTTATCTTTTCAATTAATTCTTCCGGGATTTTTTCACCACTTTGATAATGAGCTGCAAATAAATCCAAACACTCTTTTTCGTAGCACCAATTTTCAAATATCTGACTTGGAAGTTCTACAAAATCCCAAAAAACACTTGTACCTGAAAGAGATTCATAATTTCCATCTGCTAACATGCCATGTAGGGCGTGACCGAATTCATGAAATAGGGTGGTAACCTCATTAAATGTGAGGAGACTGGGTTTAGATTTTGTGGGTTTTGTAAAGTTGCATACGATAGAAATATGGGGTCTTTCAGAGTTGATTCCAATTTTCCATTGTCCTTTATAACTAGTCATCCATGCTCCATTTCGCTTGCCAGGTCTAGGGAAAAAATCAGCATAAAAGACTGCTAAATGATTCCCTGACTCATCAATAACCTCATAGGCTGTCACATCCTTATGGTAAACAGGTATGGATTCATTTGGTTTAAATTCCAAATTGAATAGTTTTTTGGCGGTTTGGAAAACCCCTTGTACGACTTTTTCCAATTGGAAATAAGGGCGAAGAAGTTCATCATCCAGCGCATAGCGCTCCTTTTTGAGTAATTCTGAATAATAAGCAAAATCCCATTTTTCAATTTTTTCCAAGCCATCTATTTTTTGAGCAAATAGTGCAAGCTCTTTCAGTTCTTCTTGTGCTTTAGGTTTTGCTTTTTCCAATAAGGATTCTAAGAAAGCTAAAACTTGTGTAGGACTTTTTGCCATCCGTTCCTCCAACACGAATTCCGCATGATTAGCATAGCCTAAAAGTTTTGCTCGCTGATCTCTGAGATGTAGAATTTTCTTTATCACCTCTTGGTTGTCGAGTTCATCTCCTTTGGCACATTTTGTTCCCGAAGCCATAAAGAGGGTTTTTCGTAACTCCCTATTCTTAGCATAGGTCATCGCTGGGATATAGCTGGGATAATCCAAGGAAAATGCCCATTTACCCGGATGCCCTTTTTCTTCAGCCAATTGAGCGGCCGCTTCTTTGATTCCTTCTGGGAGGCCATCCAAAGCAGATTCTTGCGATTCAAAATGAATGAAACGGTTGGTTTCTTCTAAAACATTTTCTCCAAATTTCAGTGAAGTCTGGGCAAGTTCTTGATCAATTGCTCGTAGTTTTTCAGAATCGACTTTACCTAACTTTGCGCCATTTCTCGCAAAGGATTTATAAGTTTTTTCAATTAAGGTTTGTTGCTCGACGCTCAGTTTTAGCTCATCCTTGAGATTAAATATGTGGGAAATTCGGTTAAAAAGAACTGAATCCAACAAGATGTCATTGCTGTGTGAAGTTAGCAATGGTGAAATTTCTCGGGCTAATTTTTGAATTTCTTCGCTTGTCTCCGCAGAGTTCAGATTAAAAAAAATTGCACTTATCCGATTTAATAACTTGCCAGAATGATCGAGTGCCTCAATCGTATTTTCAAAGGTGATTGTCGGCTCAGATTTTATTTTTTCAATTTCTGCTTTTCCCAATTCAATCGCTTTTTGAATGGCAGGAAGGTAATCGGATGGTTGAATTTGATCAAAAGGAGCAGTCCCGAAAGGTGCTGTAAAATCTACTAAAAGCGGGTTGTTCATTGAGGAATAAATTTTCAATTAATCTGGCGCAGTCCAGGCAGGCTCAAGAAGGTTTCCGACTGCACTCATTTTGGCATGTAATTTAGCCAATTGATCTGAAAAGCTTTCCCACATCCAACTATAATGATGCATTTTTAGCGCTTGAGCCTTATATTTTTTATAATTTTCGAAATCTCCCAAGCCAAATGAAGCCTCAGCTTGATTTACCGCAATCCAAAATTTCTGTGCATCATAATAAGCTTGCAAATCTTGGCCTTCTTTGGTGCCATTTTCGATTCGATTTTTGTCTTTAGTTTCCTTTTCTAAAATAATCGGTAAATCTCGATTGCAAAGGTAGATTACCCGCTTCCAAGTTCGTTGCGCAAAAATCAAATCAGCAATTTTCTCTTGTCTGGATTGCGCTAATTCTGAGGAGGCACGATAGACAAAAGTCAAAGCTAAGTTGATCCCATTGTATCGATTGTTGAGCAAATAATAGCCCCTTTGAAAATAAAGTATCGAATTCTCTAAATGCTCGTCACCTTCATTATTTTCATAAAGCTTCTTTTCGATTGCTCCAGCCGAAGAAACAGTCTCCGGGTCATTCGTATGAGCTAAGTTGATAGAGTCTAATAAATGCAGCGATTCATAAAGGGAACTTACTAAGTCAGGGTTGGCTGCTTTATAGGTGGTGAATGCGAGCCGATGGATGAGGTAAAGGTCTTTTTGACCTTGATTAAGGCTGGCAAGTTGTACTGCAGTTTGAAACAATGCTTTGGCCTTGACAAAATCTTTTTCCTCTATCGCATCCTCTGCTTCTTGGATAATTATGGATAAAGAATCACCTTTTTCTGGTGATTTTGGCAATATGGATTTAGGTAAATCATCCATTGCATCGGAAATTTCCTCGCGGATTTTAGGAGGAATCAGTGCGTCTAAATAAGTGTAAACAGGGCTATCCGGTTCTTTTTTTGGAATTACGGTGTCAATCAATTTTCCTAATGCCTCTCGAAATCGCTCCACTTCTTCATAATCAATTGCATCGCCGAGATGTTGGTAGCTAGTGATCAGAATATGATTTAAATCGAAAGGGTAAACCAATTTATCTTCCGAAATGACAATAGTGGTATAGGGTCTTAAAGCATGCCGCACTCCAAGCTCATAGATGGCATTTGGATTGGCCGTTGATAAATCTGCAATTACTAAATCTGCCTGCAGCAATTCTTGGTACATCTGAATATCTATGGAACCTGAATGTGTGATTTCATCTGCACGAACACATTCTAAGCCCTTTGACTCGACGACAGGCTTGATTAAAAGTCGATAGGATTTATTCAGATCAAGCTTTCTTCCGTTGACATAATCTGTTTTGGTACCGAAGCCCATCACGACAAAACATCTTTTCTTGGATTCTCCCATAAAAATTAAAGTTTAAAAGAAACAATATAAGGTTTATGATCGGGGAGTTCAATTTTCTAAAAAGATAAAGCCAGCTTTTAGGCTGGCTTTATTTGTTGGTATCGGTTGAAAATCAAATCAATAATCAATAATCAAAATCACAACTCATACTTTCCATACCGATTGGAGCTCCATCCGGAACTTTTAAAGATTCCTGTGGAGTGAATTTTACTGGCAATTCAAGGAATGCCTGAATTTTATCAGCTAGGTAAAGTGAATGCATCGCTAAAAGTGAATTGCTGCTTCCTCTGGTCAATAAGCCCCCAGAACCAGTACTTTTCCCGCCATCTTTTAAGCTTTTGAGATGGCCTCTGGCAATGGCTCGGACAGAATTGGATACTTCTTCAT
>JAHEBE010000208.1 GCA_024642365.1 Algoriphagus sp. | reverse complement strand
GTAATTCAATTTCCCAAACCTTGGATGAAAGGTCATTAGGTCTGGGTTTTCTGAAAATATTTTTTCAAACTCATCGATAGAAAGAATGAATTTTTCTTTTGCCGTTTGTAAGGAATCTAAACGCAATGGCATTAAATCCTCGGGGATGCCTGGAGCGCGAATCCCCTTAGGGAATTCCATATCGGTTTCAAGTAAAAGATGTTTATACCCTAACTGTTTTTCTGATGGAACGAATTCAGGGATTTGAACTTTCCCTGAAGATAATTTATAGGTAATAATTAAATGCTCAAGCATATGTTGAGGAGTCATCAAGCCAAAAAGTCTCAGACTTTTTTCATTAAGCTTTGAAAGAATTTGTTCAATTTCTGTTTTTGTCATGGGATGGTTTTAAAACTTTAAGGTATAAAAAAAGCGCTTGAAATATTCAAACGCCTTTTCCCATTTAACGAACTCTAATTTTAACTACCACACATTTCGCAGCCCTCTGGATCATCCAGTGAGCAAGCGATCGCGTCTTGTTTCTCTTTATTAGCAACTTCAGCAGGGCTAGGAGCGGTGTTTGGTTGCTCAAGCTGTGATTTATCCAAAGTGAATTTAATCGCAGCAGAGGCTGCTTGAGAGCGCAAATAATACATGCCCGTTTTCAGTCCTTTTTTCCAAGCATAGAAATGCATCGAAGTCAATTTACCGAAGTTTGGATCTTGCATAAATACATTCATGCTCTGGGATTGACAGATATAAGCACCTCGATCTGCAGACATATCAATAATTACTTTTTGAGAAATCTCCCAAACGGTTTTGTAGATATCCTTGATGTGCTGAGGAATTTCTGGTACTGACTGGACTGAACCATTGGTTGAGATTAATCTGTTTCTCATGTTGTCGTTCCAAAGACCTATCTGAATCAGGTCTTTCATGAGATGTTTATTCACGATAATGAATTCACCAGACAATGTTCTTCTCGTGTAAATGTTAGATGTATATGGCTCAAAACATTCATTATTTCCAAGGATCTGAGAAGTAGAAGCTGTCGGCATCGGTGCAACCAAAAGCGAATTTCTCATACCATACTTCTTCACTTTTTCTTTCAATTCTGACCAATTCCAACGTTGGGATTTTGGAGTAACACCCCATAGGTCAAACTGTAGTTTTCCTTTGGAAGCGGGTGAGCCTTGATAGGTTTCATAGGTGCCTTGTACTTTTGCCAATTCCATGGAAGTCTCCACAGCAGCAAAATAAATAGTCTCGAAAATATCTTCATTCAATCCTTTTGCTTCATCGGAATCGAATGGCATGCGGAGCATAATGAAGGCATCTGCTAATCCTTGGATTCCCAAGCCGATTGGGCGGTGACGGAAATTGGATCTTTTTGCTTCCTCCACTGGATAGTAGTTCACATCAATCACTTTATTCAAGTTTCGTGTGGCCACTTTCGTTATTTCATAAAGCTTGTTATGGTCAAAGAAAAGTTTTCCATCAGGACCAGCTGTTACAAACTTTGGAAGTGCAAGAGAAGCTAGATTACAAACAGCAACTTCATCAGGAGCTGTATATTCAATAATTTCAGTGCAAAGGTTAGATGATTTGATCGTACCTAGATTCTGCTGGTTTGATTTTCCGTTTGCAGCATCTTTGTATAGCATGTAAGGCGTACCAGTTTCAATTTGTGACTCCAATACTTCAAACCAAAGTTCTTGCGCTTTGATTGTTTCACGTGCCTTTCCTTCACGTTCGTATTTTTCATACAATCGCTCAAACTCTTCACCGTGGCAATCGGAAAGTCCCGGAGCTTCGTTAGGGCAAAATAATGACCATTCTAGATTTTGCTCCACACGCTTCATGAAAAGATCTGGGATCCAAAGGGCATAAAACAGATCCCGAGCTCGCATTTCTTCTTTTCCATGGTTTCTTTTCAACTCTAGGAAATCTTTGATATCAGCGTGCCATGGTTCCAAATAAATCGCAAAACTTCCTTTTCGCTTTCCACCACCTTGATCGACATATCGAGCGGTCATGTCAAAATTTCTAAGCATTGGGACAATACCGTTGGAGACTCCATTGGTTCCTTTGATATAGGATCCTTTCGCTCGGACATGATGAATTGATAAACCAATCCCACCAGCTGACTGAGAGATTTTAGCACACTGCTTTAGTGTATCATAAATCCCATCAATGCTGTCATCTTTCATTGTCAAAAGGAAACAGGATGAAAGTTGCGGCTTAGGAGTTCCCGCATTGAAAAGGGTTGGGGTGGCATGTGTGAACCATTTTTCTGAAAGCAGATTATAGGTTTCCAAAGCAGCATTGATATCTTCTTTGTGAATACCCACAGCCACTCGCATCAACATGTGTTGTGGACGCTCCACCACCTTACCATTCAATCGAATAAGGTAACTTCTTTCTAAAGTTTTAAACCCAAAATAATCGTAATCAAAATCCCGCTTGTAATCGATTGCCTCGTCTAATCTTGCTGCATTATTCTTGATGATACCATATACTTCCGGATCGATTAGCGCTGCATTTGCTCCCGTGATTGGATTGACGTAGGTGTAAAGCCTTTTCATGGTATTTGAAAAGGACTGACTTGTGGTTTTATGAAGATTGGAAATGGCTATCCTTGCAGCCAAGATCGCATAATCTGGATGCTTAACAGTCAAAGAAGCACAAACCTCAGCTGCTAGATTATCAAGCTCGGTAGTAGTTACTCCGTCATACAATCCATCAATTACCTTTTTTGCGACCTCAATTGGCTGGATAAATTTGGGATCCAACTCATAACAAAGGTTTTCAATTCTCGCGGTGATCTTATCGAATCGTACTGACTCTCTCCTTCCGTCTCTTTTTATTACTAGCATAGGGGTATTATTTTAGGTTAATGGGAAAAGTATATATTAGAAATCTTCTTCGATCGTAAATCCGCGGCTCCCTTCATTGCTTTCAGTGGAACCCATCACGCCAGCTTTCTGGTAATCGCCAACTCGTTTTTCGAAGAAATTTGTTTTTCCTTGAAGGGAAATCATATCCATAAAATCAAAAGGATTTGTGCTGTTCCAAACTTTCGGACAATCCAACTCCATTAAAAGTCTGTCTGCTACAAACTCAATGTATTGACACATCAAATCTGCATTCATTCCAATTAGTCTAACTGGAAGCGCATCAGTTACAAATTCCTTTTCAATTTCTACAGCGTCTTTTATTATCTCCATGACCGTCTCTTTCGGCAATGGGTTTTGTACATGCTGAGTATATAGATGACATGCAAAATCACAATGAAGTCCTTCATCACGTGAGATCAATTCATTAGAGAATGTCAAACCAGGCATCAGTCCTCTTTTCTTTAGCCAGAAGATCGAACAAAATGACCCCGAGAAAAATATACCTTCTACTGCTGCGAAGGCAATAAGTCTTTCCTGAAAATTACCATTGTCAATCCATCGAAGTGCCCAGTCTGCCTTCTTTTTTACACAGTCAATATGCTCGATCGCATTTAAAAGTTTGTCTCGCTCGACAGCATCTTTGATATAGGTATCGATTAACAAACTGTATGTTTCAGAGTGGATGTTCTCCATCGCAATCTGAAAACCGTAAAAAAACTTCGCTTCAGTATATTGTACTTCTGCTACAAAATGCTCTGCTAAATTCTCATTAACGATCCCATCGCTGGCAGCAAAAAAAGCTAGGACATGGGAAATGAAGTGGCGTTCCCCGTCATTCAATGTTTTCCAGTCTGTTAAATCTTGTCCCAGATCAATCTCCTCAGCAGTCCAAAAGCTAGCTTCTGCCTTTTTATAATATTGCCAAATATCATTGTGTTGGATAGGGAATAAAACAAAGCGGTTTTTATTCTCCTCTAAAATTGGTTCATACTTCTGCATCATTCTTCAGTTTTTATTCTTTGTTATTAGGAGGCTATTGGCACACTTCCATTGCTAGGGATAGAAAAGGCTGCCTTTTCAGAACAGCCTCTCAACAAATATGTGAACCAAAAACCATAAAAAAAATCCTTAAAGAGGAAGTTTAAGTAAAAATTTGAATATTATTCAAAATTAAATATAGTATTGAAAATAAGAATGTTGTACATATCTGTATTAAGTGATACATACATTTTTTTTTGCTTCAGAGGTGCATGAAAATTTTTTAAAAAACTTTCGAATTCTTTTTTTACCAAAATTCAACGTTATTTTTGAACCTTAGTCAAACACGAAGAGAGCTACCACTTCTTACTTAAATTGCTGATTGTCAATTTAAAAGACAGTTGAAAATAGAAGATTATCATAATTGAAGAATTTTAAACCGAAAAGAAACTCTTAGATTTTGAAATGAATTCGGGTTTAATTCGGCCAATCCAACTGCGCTTAGAAATATTCAAAGAAAATAAGTCAGCCCTGTTTTTTTCTTCTATACATCTTCCTTATATTTGCACTCCGAATTCGATAACAAGAATCAAAAAAACATGTACGCAATCGTAAACATCGCAGGTAAGCAGTTCAAAGTAACAAAAGATCAGTTTGTGTTCGCTCCAAAGTTGGATGCAGAAACTGGCGCTTCCGTGGAATTCGACCAGGTCTTGTTAGCAGAAGCTGACGGCACTGTGTCTGTAGGAGCTCCCCTAGTGGTTGGAGCCAAGGTATCTGGGAAAGTCCTAGATCATGTAAAAGGTGACAAAGTGATTGTCTTCAAAAAGAAGCGTAGAAAAGGCTACAAGAAGAAGAATGGTCACAGACAAGACTTCACCAAAGTATTGATTGAAAATATTTCACTCTAAGTTTTCCTTCAGGAAAACCATAAACGAATAAAACCATGGCTCACAAAAAAGGTGTCGGTAGTTCCAGAAACGGTAGAGATTCCCAGTCAAAAAGACTAGGTGTAAAGAAATTTGGAAGCGAGCAAGTTATTGCTGGTAATATCATTGTAAGACAAAGAGGTACAAAGCATCACCCAGGAACCAATGTAGGTTTGGGTAAGGATCACACCCTTTTTGCACTAACTGACGGTATTGTTTCTTTCAAAAAGAAATTCGATGGCAGATCTTACGTAAGCGTATTGCCAGTAGAAGCTTAATCAACCAAGAAATTACTCGAAGCTCCTTCATTCACTTGAAGGAGCTTTTTTTTTGAGAATTTGCCAGAAAAATCTACCATTAATCAATTTTTCAATTACATATTAACGGAGTATTGCTAATTTCTAGCCATTGAAACCACCAAATTAATCTTATGAAAAAAAGTATTCTTTTTTGGGCTTTAAGTTTTCTTTTAGCCTTCAGTACAAATAGTTTCTATGCTTCGGCCCAAAGCGTTGCAAAACCAGAAATCTATGACGCGCTCCAATGGCGACTTGTAGGTCCTTTTAGAGGAGGTCGTTCTGACGGAGTGACTGGGGTAACGGGGAGTGATAAAACATATTATTTTGCTTCAGCTGGAGGGGGAGTCTGGAAGACCCTTGATGCCGGTCAAACTTGGAAGCCAATCTCTGATGGGTACTTTGGCGGGTCAATTGGGGCTGTGGCAGTTTCAGAAAGCGATACAAGTGTAGTATATGCTGGAGGCGGAGAAAAAACTGTACGAGGTAATGTTTCCTTCGGCTATGGAGTTTGGAAAAGTGCAGATGCAGGAAAAAC
>JAHEBE010000017.1:19549-21897 GCA_024642365.1 Algoriphagus sp. | reverse complement strand
TTTTCATAAAGTCTGTCGTCAACACATCAGACTTCGCGTTGACATTGGTCAGCGAAACCGCATTAATTCCAAGCGATGCATTTGCTCTTGCATAGGCAATGTACCTAGGGTCTACATATCCGGGAAGCTTATGCCAATCCCAGATTGAGGCACCTGCATAGCCACGCTCGACTGTTTTATCCAGATTATCCCAGTGGTTTAGCATTCTGATTTTAACTCTTGGGAAATCCATTCGTGTCAGATTTCGATCAAAAGCACCAGTTTGAATTGATTTTAAAAAGTCAAAAACACCATAGAGAACCCCTACAGGTCTATTTCCAATAATGGCAAAATGCTTTGTCCCATTCACATCTAAATTTCCAAGCCAAAAACCATCTTCTCCCAAATTTTTGATTTCTACCTGCTGAGGCATCGAAAGAAATTGACTCAATTGAGCCCTTGTCCCCAACCAAAATGGTGAGCTAGTTTTATCTGAAGAATTGATTTTAGGGAGCTTACCAGTCATTTGAAGGCTGGCGATTTCCAATTCATTTCGGATCACTTGAAAAGTAGCATCTTCCCCAAACGTGTAAATCCCAGCCATTAATTCGCTGACATCTGCCTCAATCGGTGAGTTTTTCAGCGTTTGATAATCCAGCCAAAGTTTATAGCCATCATTGGAATAAGATGGAGATAGGAAGGCAATGCAGAAAATAAAAATCAATAGGCTTTTCATAGGGAAATATTTTGGAAGGAATTTGGTAAACTATTACCAATTATTCAAGGAGACAGTTCTTCAATGGAAGTCTCGGGCGATGTCCGGTTTTTCTCTGACATTTTTCGTCAATCCTGTTTTTTCATAGGGCTTTCAATGCGAGCATTCTTATCTTAGTTGACTTGATTTTTACTATGGCGGCTAAACCTTTTATAATTTATAAATCCTCTGCTGGTTCAGGAAAGACCTATACCTTAACCTTGGAGTATTTGAAACTGGCTCTCCGAGCTCCCTTAGCTTTTAAGCAAATACTTGCAGTGACTTTCACCAACAAAGCCACTCAGGAGATGAAAGAGCGGATTTTGGAAGTTTTACTTAGGCTAAGCCAAGAAGTTCGTGAAGCCGAGTTTTTGGACCAAGAGCTCATGAAAGCCTTATCCTTAGATTCCGCACAATTACAAAAGCGCAGTCTGGAAACACTACTGGATATCCTTCACGGGTATGGTTATTTTGCGGTGAGCACCATTGACTCTTTTTTTCAGCGAGTGATTCGATCTTTTGCCCGTGAGATGGATTTGCAGGCAAAATTTGAATTAGAACTTGATCAAGCAGCGGTGTTGGAGCGATTGGTAGACCGGATTGTGGAGAAAGTTTCCGAAGACAAATTTCTTCGAAAATGGCTGGAAAGCTATGCGGAAGAACAAATTGAAAATGGTAGCAGCTGGGATATCAGAATAGGATTAAAAGGGTTAGGACGTGAGATTTTTCTGGAAAAATTCAAAGTTCATCGAACGCTTTTTCAGGAAACTATTGGTCAAGATCACTTTATGACTGAGTTTAGAAAAAAGATTCAGCTAGAGAAATCTTTACTTATTCAAGAAGCTTTAGCAATCAAAGTGGAGGCGAATCAAATCCGAAAAAATTTCGGATTGGAGTGGACTGATTTTAAAGGAGGTTCTAATTCTTTCGCAAAGCGATTTGACCAACTCGGGGAGGATGAAAAATCTCCAATTCCTGCATTGACTGATAAGATGAAGGTAGATTTGGAAGATCATTCCAATTGGTACTCGGGTGCGAGTAATCGAAAAAGTGAGATTGAGGCTGCTGCAAATGGAGGTTTAATTTCGCTGATTTATAGATTGCCAGATTTGCTGACAAGGTGGAATACCAATCTAGCATTGGTGAAAAACCTTAATGCATTTGGAGCTTTCAGGCATCTGATCGAAGAATTACGCGAATTGAAGGAAGAGGAAGGGATTCTTTTGATTTCGGATGTGAATGATTTTTTAAAAGGGATCACTGCAGATAATGAGGCCCCATTTATTTATGAGAAGATCGGAAATCAATACCAAAATTTCCTAATAGATGAGTTTCAGGACACTTCCGAATTTCAATGGTCAAGTTTCAAACCATTGCTTGTGAACTCATTGGGAAGTAGCAATACCAATCTTATCGTCGGGGATGTCAAGCAATCTATTTATCGCTGGAGAGGAGGGCGATTGGAATTGTTATTGAGCGAGGTGCAGGCTCAAATCAACGAACAAAGCCAAGAAATCAAAGAACTTAAAGTCAATTATAGAAGTCTTCCACGGATCGTGGAGTTTAATAATTCCCTTTTTCAGCAACTTCCAGAATTCATGCAAAATGAAATGGA
>JAHEBE010000017.1:14415-19449 GCA_024642365.1 Algoriphagus sp. | reverse complement strand
AAATCCTTGCCTAGAGAATTGATTCCAAAACAAACTGAATTGAAGCACAACTTAAATTCCTGGCTTCAAATGCCATTAATGGAGTTGATCGAAGAGATTTTAACTTTTTCGGGCTTTTTGGAGAAGCAAGTTGACCTTGCTTATATCTCTGGAATAAAAGAGGCGGCCTTCGATTTTGTCTCGAAGAACCGAGCAGATTTACAGGGATTTCTGGATTGGTGGGAACTCAACCATCCTAAGCGGACCGTCAAAATCCCCGAAGATCATGATGCGATGCGGATTTTGACTATTCATAAATCCAAGGGACTGCAATACAAAGTAGTGGTCATGCCTTTTTTGGACTGGAAAATAGTAGCAACAGGCAATCAAGCTCCTATTCTTTGGAGCGAGTATTCAATTTCAGAACAACTCCGTACTGTTTTACCGATCACTCACAGTTCAAGTTTGAAAGATTCTCAATTCAAATCCATGTACCAAGATGAAGTTCGCCTTGCGTATTTGGATAGTTTGAATATGCTTTATGTCGCCTTTACAAGAGCAGAAGAGGTTATTTGGGGCTTCAGTGAATATTCCCAAACCCAAGCAGGAGTGATTTCAGGCAAGCAAACTGGGAATATGCTCTTTAAACTATTTAAAGATGGGTTTGAAAGGGAAAATTTTGATTCAAGACCTTATTGGAATGAAGATGAAACAGTGTTTGATTGGGGTGATTGGCCCAAAATAGAGCTAGAAAAAGTGGGTAGAGAAACACCAACAAAAGAAATTCGATGGAATTCAAGCCCTTGGGCAAGTAAACTTAAAACCAGGGAATATGCCTGGGATTTTTCTGGAGCCGGAGTTGAAGCACGGGCTCAGCGAAAATTAGGTCTTTTGGTGCATGAGATACTCGAAGAGGCAAATGACTTGCCTCATGCACTCAATCTGATTCAACAGTTGACTTTTGAGGGAAGATTAGATGCTGAGACCGGGAATGAATTGCATGCTCAAATGAGATTGCTATTTGATACACCTGAATTCCAACGTTGGTATAAATCTGATTTCCAAGTGCTGGCGGAGCAGGGAATTCTTTTGCCAGGGGGAAAGCAAAAACGTCCAGATCGAATCCTAATTGGCAAAGAAAAGGCACTTGTGATTGATTTTAAAACAGGAGAAAAAAAAGAATCCCATCGACAGCAAGTGTTGGAGTACATGTACCTCGTTCATGAACTTTCCCAATTGCCGGTGGAAGGATTTGTATGTTACCTTGATCCAACCGAAATAATCGCCATTCATGAATAGCTTTTTAAAAAATACCGCGGCTGAATTATTGAATTCGGGCAGAAAAATGGAAGAGCTCATTGTAGTCCTTCCTAACCGAAGAGCGGGTTTGTTTTTTACCCAGCATTTAGGAAGCTTAATTACCGAAGCGACATGGATGCCAGAAGTAAAAACCATTGAGCAGGTTTTTTATGAATTGGGGAATCAAAGCCCTGCAGATGACCTCACGCTTATTTTTGAATTGTACCAAGTATACCGATCCCTTCAGCATGAAGTGGAAGATTTTGATCGCTTTTATTTTTGGGGAGAGTTGATTTTGAAAGATTTCAATGATCTCGATCAATTTCTTGCTGACGCAAAATCCGTCTATCGAAATCTGGCGGATATCAAAGAATTTGAATCTGATTTGAGTTACCTCGAGCCAGATCAGATTAAGTTGATTTCGCAATTTTGGAAATCCTTCAGGGAGCAAAAGATCGAGGAGAGAGAGAAATTTTTACGGTTTTGGCAAATTTTGGAGCAGCTGTATGAGCAGTTTCAAGCAAACTTAGCTGTTGGGGGATTGGCTTACTCAGGGAAAATTTACAGATCAGTTATTGATCAATTGCAGAACCTAGCCAGGCCTCAAAAAAAATATTTATTTCTCGGATTTAATGCCTTTACACTTACTGAAGAACGGCTAATCAAGCATTTTGTCAAAGAATTTCAGGCTGAAATTTTCTGGGATATCGATCAGTATTATTTGAACGATTCACGTCAGGAGGCCGGGCTTTTCTTTAGAGAATATATGAAGGACCCAGTTTTAGGGCCAACTTTTCCAAAAGAGATTCCAGATCAAATCCGATCCAAATCAGCCCTAATCAAGAGCTATTCAATCCCTTTGAAAATTAATCAGGCGAATTTGGTCGGAAAAATACTTGAAGGAATCAGTCCTGAGGAAGCCTTGGAAGAAACCGTGATTATCCTACCGGATGAGCAATTACTTTTTCCTGTGCTCCATACTGTACCCGAAGCAATTGATAAATTGAATGTCACGATGGGGTATCCAATTCGGAATGCTCCAATTTTTGCTTTTCTGGATGCAATCCTTGATCTGCAGCGGTATGTGAAAGTGAAAAATGAAGAAATTACCTTCTATCACAAGCCTGTCACTGACCTTCTAAGCTTTCCCTATTGGCAACCCGCTACTTCGGATTTTGTACCTAATCTGTTGGCAGAGATTAAAAAAACGAATTTGGTGGATGTCTCCCAAAAGCGGTTGATTGGTGGTGGAGAACTATTTAACAAAGTGTTTCAAAAGATTCCATCCGAGGAATTATTTGATTACTTGGGAGAAATCATGCAGCTGCTTGCACTTAGTCTTAATGATGATCCTATTCAGAGGAGCTACTTGTATCAAGCATACAAGCAACTGACCCGCATCAAAGATGTCTTCAAAAAAAATGCTACCGGAAAAGTAGCCAGCGACTTTTATTTGAAGCTCTTCAGGCAGATTTTCAGAGAAATTAAGTTGCCTTTTGATGGGGAACCTTTAGCAGGATTGCAGTTTATGGGCGTGCTGGAATCGAGAAATTTGGATTTCAGGCGGGTGATTATTTGTGACCTAAATGAAGGAAGCTTTCCTCCTGGCGGAGGGATTAATTCTATGATTCCGTTTAATCTTCGACGGGCCTTTGGGCTTCCAGTCCAAGAGCAAAATGATGCCATCTATGCATATACTTTTTACCGATTATTTCATCAGGCGGAGGAGGTTCATTTGATTTATTCTACTGCATCGGATCAGGGCAAAGCAGGGGAGATGAGTCGATTTATGCAGCAAATGCAAGTCGAACTTGGGATAGCAAGATCAGCTCCAGTGTTGGTTCCGGTGGATCTGACTCGGCCAAAGGAAATCGTGATTTCCAAAACTCCTGAAGTTCTTAGAAACTTGGAGAAGTATTTCAGAAAATCAGATCCAGAAGAATTTCAAGGACGATTTTCAGCTTCTGCCTTAAATACTTACTTGGATTGTAGATTGAAATTCTATTTCAGATATGTCGCTGGATTAAAGGAAAAGGAGGAAGTGATTACCGAAATCGACCCAATGACTTTTGGAACGATGCTACATCGGGCAGTCGAGTTATTGTACCAAGTGGATCCAGAGAAAGGTTATTTAGATTTGGATTCTCATGCGATAGAACGATTGAAGATTGGAATTCCAAAGGCAGTAGATCAAGCTATTGCGGATTTTTATGAGTTGGAAAAATTGGATGAAAGTAATCTTACAGGCCAACTATTAATCGCACGATCCATCTTCAATAAATATCTGAAGGCAATTCTGGACTATGATCAGAAAAATGGAAATTTCAGGGTGCTTGCTTTGGAAGGAGAATATTCATCCGCATTGCGGATACAAACTGATTCTGGAGAAAAGGAAGTGCTGTTGGGAGGGTTTATTGATAGGATTGATCAAAAAGATGGGGCAATTCGACTGATAGATTATAAGACTGGAAAAGATGATAAAAAGGTGAAATCCATTGAATCACTTTTTGATCGGGATGATAAAAGTCGAAATAAGGCAGCCATGCAAACCATGTTGTATGCATTTTTCTACCAGTATCGGAACCCAACCAATCTAACCCCGCTCAAACCGGCGATTTTCAATGTCAAAGAAATCTATAACCCAAAATTCAGTCCTTTTCTACTTTTCGAAAGTCAAGAGATTAGGAATTATTTTGACCACCAGGCAGCATTTGAAACCGGTCTTCGGAAATTGTTGGAGGAAATATTTGATCCAACTTTTTCATTTGACCAAACTGAGGATGAGAACAAATGTCTTTATTGTGCCTACAAAGAGTTATGCGGCAAATGATTTTTCTATTTTAAGTTTATTTCAAATAGTTGACCTTCAATAGATAAGAGGGGTGTGGAAAAATGTTATTAAAAATTTTTAGTCCCTAGATAATTTCAAACTAATCCCTAAATTGGTTTAAACTTTTTAATCATGATACCGACTCAAAAAAACTGTTTGAATTGTGGCGCTCCGATGCGCGGAAGGATTGACAAGAAATTTTGTGATGATTCCTGTAGAAATACCTTCAATAATCAGCAAAATTCGTCAACGATCAATTTGGTAAGAAACATCAATCATGCTTTGCGGAAAAACCGAAATATCCTGGAGTCTTTGATCCCTGAAGGTGAGGAAATGGTAAAAACGACTCGCGATAAAATGCTTCGACAGGATTTTCATTTCAAGTATTTTACACATTCTTATGAGACAAAAAAGGGGAGTCATTATCATTATTGCTATGACTATGGCTATCTCAAACTTGAAGGAGATTATATCCTCGTTGTAAAAGGAAAGGAAGTCTGAGATTTTTTATTTCAAGATCAGCTATATTCCTAAATGGAAAAACGTGTCACAGGAATTGGGGGGATATTCTTCAAAGTAGAAGACCCTGATAAAACAAAAAAATGGTACCAAGAGCACTTGGGATTGAATACGGATCAATATGGAGCCACATTTGAATGGCTATCTGCAAGCGATCCAAGGCAAAAAGGCTTCACGCAATGGTCGCCGATGGATTCCAAAACTGAATATTTCAAACCTTCCACTAAAGACTTTATGGTTAATTACCGAGTGGAAAATCTTGAAGAATTAGTGAAGGCCCTTAAGGCTGAAGGCGTCGAGATTTTGGATGAAATTGCCTCGTATTCTTACGGGAAGTTTGTCCATATTCTGGACCCCGATGGCCATAGTATTGAGCTTTGGGAACCGATTGATTCGGTTTATGATGA
>JAHEBE010000017.1:0-14315 GCA_024642365.1 Algoriphagus sp. | reverse complement strand
AGGCTAGGATTCATTCTCCTGGAGCTCGATTGTTTTTATTTTCCGCCGAAGATGCTGAAGGCTTTTATCAAAAAATTGGATTTCAACGTCACCAAAGATGCTATCAACTCAACTCTGATTCTTTGCTTTTATGATTGTCTGCTAAAATTCTTAACTTCCAACT
This sequence comes from Algoriphagus sp., assembly GCA_024642365.1. Lineage (GTDB taxonomy): Bacteria > Bacteroidota > Bacteroidia > Cytophagales > Cyclobacteriaceae > Algoriphagus. The sequence goes on along the minus strand of JAHEBE010000017.1, from coordinate 14,152 downwards.
CAACAGTTTTTTTGAATAATATGGAAAGGTTGATTTCTTAAGGAATTATAGCTTTCATATAAATTTAAACCACCAACATTACCAAATCTAACAGCTATGAAATTTCGCATTCTAATTATCTTCCTGTTAAGTTCAGGCCTGAGCTTCGCACAGCAAGAAGAGAATCAAACCCCAAAAGTAGACCCAAAGGCACAAGTTTTTGAATCCAAACAAACGGTCATTATAGAAGGGAAAACGATAAATCTCAATGCTAAAGCAGGGACCATGGAACTTAAAGATGAGGCAAATAAGCCTATTGCTTTATTTGGGTTCACGGCTTATTTCAAAGAGAATCCAGAGAAGAACAGGCCAATCGTTTTTGCCTACAATGGGGGGCCAGGAAGCTCATCTTACTGGTTGCACATGGGGATCATGGGCCCCAAGCGAATCATCGTAGATGATCCAAATTATAATCAAGCTGCTCCCTTTGAATTAGTGAATAATGAGTTTTCTATCCTGGATATAGCCGACGTAGTCATGATGGATCCGGTTGGCACTGGCTTGAGTGTTCCTATAGGAGAGGCAACTGGGAAGGATTTCTGGGGAGTGGATCAGGATATCCGAAGTGTCAGTTTGTTTATCATGCAATTTCTAAAAGAGCATGGAAGACTAAATTCTCCAAAATTTATTTTAGGAGAGAGCTATGGGACTTTTCGTAATGCTGGCGTGATGAGTTATTTATTGGGACATGGCCATGCCCTGAATGGAGTGATCATGGTGTCGGCTGTTTTTGATCTTCGGACACTATTCTTTACCCCTAATGAGGATATGTCCTATGTCGTTTACCTTCCGACGATGGCAGCAACTTCTTGGTATCATGATCGAATTGCAGAGAAAGGAAATGATCTAGCGACTTTCGTAGAAGAAGTTCGTCGATTTACAGAAAAGGAATATGCCCCAGCTCTTTTTCAAGGCAATAAAATTTCAGACTCTGACAAGGCTATGATTGCTGGTAAGCTTCAGAAATATACGGGCATCGATTCCAAAATTTGGCTTAGAGCAGATTTGAGGATTAATGCAGGAGAATTTTTTCAGGAACTACTTCGGGAAGATGGGATGACCGTGGGTCGTTTGGACTCACGATATAAGGGAATCAACCTGGATCCAATGTCTATGGATTCGTTTACTGATCCACAGTCTGATGCAATTTCCTCCGCTTATACCATGGGTTTCTTGGATTATTTTCATGGGAGTTTGAATGTGAGCAAGGACCTGAATTATTCTACTTCTGCCTATTCCAAGCCTGGATTTAAATGGGATTGGAAGCACGAGGGAACTGCTTCTTGGGGCGCAGATGCTTCTGTGACTACACTTCCTGATATGGAAGATGCGCTATCAAAGGATCCGAATGTCAAGATCTTAATAATGAATGGTTATTATGATTTGGCTACCGTATTTTATGGAGTCGAGCATTCGATTGCCCATTTGAATCTGCCAAAATCTGCAAGCGATCGTATAATTATGACCTATTATGAGGCTGGACATATGATGTACACTCATTTGCCTTCTGCGAAATTATTTAGAGAGGATTTGAAAAAATTTATCCAGGATTCATTAAGAAAGTAATATGAAGCAACCAAAACGATTGTTCCAATTCAATCATTTTATTCAAAAACTAAGGATTCTAGGCGTATTTTTTTGGTTGTTTTTAATTTTTTCCTGCGCTGAAGCTCAGCGACCAAAACAGACCAACCTTTATTTCCCACCGACCGACTCGAGCAATTGGGATAGTCAAACGGCTAGCGAATTGGGTTGGGATGGAGTCAAGCTCGCTGAATTATTGGCTTGGCTACCCACGCAGGATACTCGTGGATTTATTATTCTCAAAGACGGCAAACTTGTGGTCGAGGAATATTGGGGGGATAAATTGACAGGAGTAGGGGAGATGGATCAAAATTCACTTTGGTATTGGGCCTCTGCTGGCAAAACGCTAACTGCAGTACTGCTTGGGATAGCTGAGGAAAATAAACTGCTAAAAACATCAGATCGTACCTCAAAATATTTAGGAGCGGGATGGACATCTATGACTCCATCTCAAGAGCAAGAAATCAAACTCATTCATCAACTCACGATGACGACAGGTTTGAGCGATGAAAACGGTGATCTTGATAACACCACGCCTTCTAAACTCACCTTTATGGCCGAGCCAGGTGAAAGATGGAGTTATCATAATGCACCTTATACTTTGTTAGAACAAGTCGTAGCAAATGCATCTGGGAAAAGCTATCAATCCTACTTTGAGGAAGTACTCGCTAATAAAATCGGAATGAAAGGATTTTGGCAAAAATCCGGCTTTAACAATGTGTTTTTTAGCGATGCGCGTTCATTTGCCCGATTTGGCTTACTTCTTTTGGCTCAAGGAAATTGGAATGGAGAAAAAGTTTATTCTGGAAAGTATTTTAATGAGTTGCATGAAAGTTCTCAAAAAATAAATCGAGGTTATGGCTATTTGACTTGGCTCAATGGTAAATCTTCGTTTATGCTTCCTCAAAGTCAAACAGTTTTTCCGGGAATGTTGGTGCCTCAAGCTCCCGCAGATATGTATCAAGCTATGGGGAAAAACGGACAATTTATTATGGTGGTACCTTCAGAAGGATTGGTTATCGTAAGGATCGGTGGATCATCAGATAATCTTCCCGTCCCTTTCCTATTAATTAGAAATATCTGGGATCGACTAAATCCTGTTTTAGGCAGGTAATTAATCGAATATCAGAATCAAATGATTTGATTGATCTTGTCAAGTGTCAAGGGTTTTTCTAAGAACTCAGACACTATTTCGAATTCTTTTGCTTTCTGCCGATCGAGAAAATCGATTGAACTGGAGAGAATGACTATTTTATCTGCTCTTGCAGGAAAAGTAAGGAGGTATTTATCTAAAAATTCCCAACCATTCAGCACAGGCATATTGATATCCAAAAGAATAAGGATTTTTTCTTCGGTCGGGATTTTTTCAATTTCTACTAGAGCTTCCTCGCCGTCTAAAAATTCCAATATGTTTTTGGTGACACTAACCTTTCCCAATAATCGCTTATTGATCAAATTATTGATGGGGTCATCATCCACAAGAAAAATAGCACTGAATTGATCCATCAATTATTTATGAGAAAAAAAACTGTTCATTATTGTTGCCAAAATACAATTATTCCGCTTCCAAGAAAAATAGAAAACCTATTATTAATGAAAGAATAAATTGAATTTTCCGGTAGATTCCAAAAAAAAGGAGGTTCATTTTTGAACCTCCTTCGTTTTTGGATTGGTAGAATTACATCATTCCACCCATTCCACCGCCGCCCATTGGAGGCATAGCAGCAGAATCATCTTTCTTATCAGCGACTACACACTCTGTAGTTAGAAGTAATGCAGCAATTGATGCAGCATTTTCTAGTGCTAGTCGAGTTACTTTAGTCGGATCAATTACACCAGCTTTGAAAAGATCTTGGTAAACATCTGTTCTTGCATTGTAACCATAGTTTCCTTTATTCTCTCTGATTTTATTGATCACAACAGAAGGCTCACCACCTGCATTGGACACAATAGTTCTTAGCGGAGATTCAATCGCCTGTCTTACGATGTTGATACCAGTATCTTCATCTTCATTCAGACCTTTAAGTGAGTTTAGTGCTTCTGCAGCTCTTACAAGGGCTACACCACCACCAACTACCACACCTTCTTGAACCGCAGCTCTAGTAGCATGAAGAGCATCATCTACACGATCTTTCTTCTCTTTCATCTCTACTTCAGTAGCAGCACCGATGTAAAGAATAGCTACTCCACCAGACAATTTGGCAAGTCTTTCCTGAAGTTTCTCTCTATCGTAATCAGAAGTAGTTTTGTCGATTTGACCTTTGATCTCAGCCACTCTGCCTTTAATCGCACCAGCATCGCCAGCACCATTTACAATGGTAGAATTATCTTTATCGATATTGATTTTTTCTGCTCTTCCTAGCATGTCTGGAGTTGCATTTTCCAACTTGAAACCTCTCTCTTCAGAGATTACAGTTCCACCAGTCAAAATAGCGATGTCCTCTAACATTGCTTTTCTTCGATCTCCAAAACCAGGAGCCTTCACAGCAGCTACTTTGAGGGCACCTCGAATTTTATTTACTACAAGTGTTGCTAATGCTTCACCATCTACATCTTCTGCAATGATCAAAAGAGGCTTGCCAGTCTGAGCTACTGGCTCAAGTACAGGAAGCAATTCCTTCATGGAAGAGATTTTCTTATCGTAGATCAAAATGTAAGGCTGATCAAGTTCTGCCTCCATCTTTTCGGTATTAGTTACGAAGTAAGGAGAAAGATAACCTCGGTCAAACTGCATACCTTCTACAGTTTTTACTTCAGTCTCAGTGCCTTTTGCTTCCTCAACAGTGATGACACCGTCTTTACCCACTTTGTCCATTGCATCAGAAATCATCTTACCGATTTCCTCATCATTGTTTGCAGATACAGTCGCCACTTGAGCGATTTCTTTGGAAGTAGAAATTCCTTTTGAGTTTTCTCTCAATTTAGCAACAACAGCAGCTACAGCCTTGTCGATTCCTCTTTTCAAATCCATTGGATTAGCACCAGCAGCAACGTTTTTGATACCTACGTTGAAAATTGATTGTGCCAAAACAGTGGCAGTAGTAGTACCGTCACCAGCATTATCTGCCGTTTTTGAAGCTACTTCTTTCACCAACTGAGCACCCATGTTTTCAATCGGCTCGGTTAATTCAATTTCTTTTGCTACAGATACACCATCTTTTGTGATGGTAGGAGCACCAAATTTTTTATCAATGATGACATTTCTTCCTTTTGGACCTAATGTCACTTTTACTGCATCTGCAAGTGCGTCGACTCCTTTTTTCAATCGGTCTCTCGCGTCTGTGTCGAAAAATAGTTCTTTAGCCATTTTTATTAATTTTTAGATTATTTTTTTTGATTAAAGTATCGCAAAGATGTCTGACTCTCTCATGATGAGATATTCGCTTCCATCGACACTTAGTTCTGTACCGGAATATTTACCATAAAGTACAGTATCCCCAACCTTAACTGTCAAGGGCTCATCTTTTTTGCCATTACCTACAGCGATCACTGTTCCTTTCTGAGGCTTTTCTTTAGCAGAGTCAGGAATATAAAGTCCAGAAGCGGTTTTCACTTCTGCTTCGGCAGGTTGTACCAAAACTCTGTCAGCAAGAGGTTTGATTTTTACGTTTGACATAATATGAATTTGTTTAAAGTTTAGATTAAAATGTACACTCCAGTTAGCAGTTCTTATGCCATTCGACAAAAATGGAGAAAGGCTGACAAATCGACGCAGAATCGGCCTGTATTTGAAAATTTTAAGAAAAAACGTCAAAAAACTTCTGCCAATTTTTCCAAAGCTGTCGTATAAAATGTCAGAATTATGTAAATTTTAGCAAAGCTATTTCTATGAAAACACTACCTAAAAATTGGATGACGGAGGGGCTAATTGATTTTGAATATAAAAAATATCAGCTTTTAGCCTACCTCAAAGAAACAAGCAATCAATTTAAAGAAGTGAAAATTTACCCTTCACTTGGTGACCTAATCGATCACCATCGAACCCTTAGTGAACTTCATTCCGGAAAATTAGAATTGAATAAGCTTTTTCCGAAAAATTTAGAATCTATCGACTTCCAACAAGCAAAGCTTAATTATTCTAATTCTGTAAAGCCTGGTGAGGTGATGGAAGAGGTCCATAAGATATCCGAATTTGCGCTTTCGAAATTTGCTTACCAAATCGAAGAAGGAAAGGCAATCTTTGATTTTGTAGAAGACCAGATCGAATTTGATCCAGTCGGTATCATGCCAATTTATAACCGTGAAGGATATGTTTTATTGACACAAGAGCAGTCTACTGACATTCATGCTTTCAGGTATAAATCCAACTTACTACAGTATGCAGGGGAAAGATTTCGAAGCATCACGATTTGGCTGGTGAGAACATTCCGGAAAAGCATTATGAATACCCTTGAAAGGATTAAACTTGATCTTGCTAAAGAGGTCCGCGAACTTCCAAACCCGGCTACTTGGCGATTGCACAGCAGGCAGCCATTTCCAATAGAAGAAACACTTTTGCCGATTGGAAAGCGCTTGCTATTAAGAACAGTGATGGACAAAGACTAAGAAGTTACCTCCTGTGGTTCAAGTTTAGCCTCGGTTTGATTTTTAGTCTTTTCAGTGTTCTTTTTTCTAGTTGCAATTACATCATCACTTGGCTTGCCAAAGAGAATACGCCAGCCTTCCTGGAAGGAATTGGCCTGACCTAAATCTTTTACAATATCTGCCCATTCATGAAATACTAAATAGATTGGGTTGTAAGAAGTCACTGGTTTTGTGATTCCATAGGTAGGCCGCTCTGCTTCTGGCATAAAAGTGCCGAACATTCTATCCCAAATAATAAAAGTAGAACCGTAATTTTTGTCCAAATAGTGTGCATCACTGGCATGGTGAACCCTATGGTGGGATGGAGTGGTGAAGAAGTATTCGATCGGTGCAGGAAGTTTTTTAATGTATTCTGTATGAATCCAAAATTGGTAAAGAACAGCAATTTGATGGCAAATGAAGAATACAAATGGGTCAAAACCCATGTACATCACAGGGAAGAAAAAGATGATTTTAATGTGTTGGGTCCAACCAAGACGGAAGGAAACTGAAAGGTTGTATTTAGATGAATTATGGTGTGTGATATGAGTCGCCCACCAAAATCGTTGCTCGTGTGCTATTCGATGTGCCCAATACCTCGCAAAATCTACTGCAAAAAAACAAAGGATAAATGACCACCAAGTCGCTGGTATTTTGAAAGGCGAAATATTGTAGAAGAAAAGTGCTGAGCCAAAAGTCGCCACTTTAATGAGTGCGCTAATTCCAACATTCACTAATCCAATGGTGGCTGCTGCAAAAAAATCTTTGGTGTTATAAGCATCTTTTTTCTGATACCAGCTGATTCCCCACTCGACAAAAACCAGTAAAAACATGATTGGAGCGGCCCAAAGGATAAGATTTGGGCCAAGATTTAAATCTTCTAAAAGAAGTGGTTTTTCATTCATAAATAAAATGTAAGTAAGAAACCCTGAATGGTTAGAACCTAAATAAGTTTAAAAAAAACTTAGGTGAATCTCTAAGATAAATAAAAAAAGCCTGCACCAAAATGGGCAGGCTTCAATTTCTAAAAATTTTTAGAAGAATTAGTTGTTCGAAGTGGAATCTGGAAGCGTTTCCTCTGTGGTGGCAGGAAGTACGCTTTCGGTCTCACCAAATGCTGGAGCTACAACTTGCTGCTTCGCATTTTCAATGTTAGGCGAAGAGAATTGATTGGATTGTGGATCCGTGTAGAATGCAGAAGTTGCAAGGCATAATACCAAAATGGAAATCGCAAGAACCCAAGTCGCTTTTTCTAAAACGTTTCCTGTTCTTGTTACGCCCATAATTTGTGAAGCACTACCTCCGAAAGCAGCTCCTACTCCTCCTTTGGAGTTTTGTCCAAGGATCACTAGGATCAATAATACTGCAAGAATTAGAATGATTGTGATTAATAGGGTAAACATATAATTGGGTGTTAATCTTTCAGTTTTTCAATTAAGTCCGCAAAGTAAGCCCTTTTATCCGGAAACTTCAATATCAATTTCTGATAAATTTCTTTGGCCATTTTACTCTTTCCTTGACTGGCCAAGATTTTGGCAAAGGATTCGGATAAAAGCTTATCGGAGATTTTGGTACTTTCTGCTGCTAAATTTTCTGTATTTTGGTTTGCCTCAATTTCTTTGATGGTGGCGAGTTTGATCGATTTTTTACTGAAAGCTTTGATCAGGTCGATCTGTTCTTTCTTTTTCTCATCTAAAATCTCCTTCTTTTCTTTTCGCTTAATTGACTCTAAAATGTCTTCATTTTGAGTCTGAGGCCTTGTTTTCTTTTTTGAAGCTTCGGTTTTAACTACTTTTTCAGACTTCCCTTTTAAGCCAGCATCAAGTTTTTTAAGTCCTTGTGTCTGTTCAGCAATGGTTTGCTCTTTCGATTCTGACTCTGGAAGAAGGTCTTCTTCTAGTATTTTTGAGTTTTCAGGATTTGGCTTTGCGCTTGCCTTTTCGATGAAGTTTTTAAGCCAAATTCTGTCTGGACTAGTAACAGCAGCTTGTGCCAAAGAAGGTGTTTGAGCTTCACCATTTTTCAAAAATTCATAGCGACTAGCCAAAACATGAGGAATCTGAAAGTAAGGAAAATTACTCTGTACTTTTTTCAATAAGAGGACCTCATTCTTTTCCAAAAAGTCGGCATGTTGAATGAGTTCTAGAAATTGAGTTGCGTTCACTTCGTTTTGTTTTGTTGATCAAGGTAATAATTTACCAATTAGCGACTGTTGAAGTAAAGATATCTTGAATTATTATTTTGAATATTTCTTCAACCAATTGGTTTTCTACATCCAAAAGTGTCGTGGTCCTTGGGTCATAATCCTGAAAGAAAGAGAAAGTTTGCTTTAGATTTTCCTCTTCATTAGTGGTGTTAAAGTACTCTACTTCAACTCCTATGGTTAACCGCATTTGTCCGGCTCGATCGGGTAAATTTGGGTCTCCGCTGCTTACTACAGCTTGAGGAGTAAGGCTATACCTGTTAATAGCTCCCATGAATTGTAAGTCACCATTGGTTCGAACCAACTCAAGGGAAGTGTTACGCTGGTAAAATTCTTTGAGTGCTTCCGTGAATCGCTGCTCCATGTTCGCTGGCCCTCCACCGGAATCATTGAAGAAATTATCCACCGAAAAGGTCTTGACCAATTCGTAGTTGATATTTGTACCGGTGAAACTATACTTGACCGAGCAGCTTTGAAAGAGTAAAAAAATCAACCCAATAGCTGGAATTAAGTACTTATTGGTCGATTTCATATTGTTTGATTTTTCGGTAAAGCGTTCGTTCAGAAATTCCAAGATCACTTGCAGCATACTTCCGTTTGTTGTTATGCTTTCGAAGTGCCCGAAGAATCATTTCTTTCTCTTTTTTCTCCAAGGAAAGCGAATTGTCGTCTTCCTCATGTAATATGTCCTCTATGACGTCTTCCTGATAATCCTCGGTGTTTGTTGGATTGTTTTTTTGAGGATCAATAACCAACGGAACAGAATAGTTTGTCGTAGGTTCTGTAGACTCTTTCGTCGCAAAAGATGTGTCAATATCCTCAAACAAACTTTGATGCTTTTGCATAATGGAAGAATTCAGGCCATTTGCATTGTAGCTGTCTAGCACGAGTTTTTTCAACTCATTCATGTCCCTCTTCATGTCAAACAAAACTTTGTAAAGGAGGTCTCGCTCTGAATAATCAGAACTTTCTTTTCCACCTGACAAGCTTTGCAATGTCATAGGCAGTTGGCTTTGTTCACGAGGTAAATATTTTGATAAAGTCTGTGCGTCTACTTCTCTGTTTTCTTCTAAAAGAGAAATTTGCTCCGCTAGGTTTTTAAGCTGTCGGATGTTGCCCGGAAAGGAATAACGCATGAGTTGCATTTGAGCTTCGCGATCAAGGGAGATAGGCTTTACATGGTATTTTTCAGAAAAATCCGAGGTGAATTTCCTAAATAACAGCACGACATCTTCTCCACGTTCACGAAGAGGGGGGACAAAAATGGGAACTGTATTCAGTCTGTAATAAAGATCTTCACGAAACTTTCCTTTTTCTACTGCTTTGAGCAAGTTGACATTTGTCGCCGTAATTACCCGGACATTTGTTTTCAAGACTTTTGAAGAACCGACTTTGATAAACTCTCCATTTTCCAAAACCCGGAGTAATCGTGCTTGTGTTCCCAAAGGCATTTCACCTATTTCGTCCAGAAATATGGAGCCTCCATCTGTCACTTCGAAATACCCCTTCCTGGCTTCATGAGCCCCGGTAAAGGATCCTTTTTCGTGCCCAAAAAGTTCTGAATCAATAGTTCCTTCCGGGATTGCACCACAGTTAATGGCAATGAATTTACCGTGTTTTCTAAGACTAAGTGAATGGATGATTTTTGAAAAACTTTCCTTACCACTACCACTTTCGCCGGTAATCAATACGGTCATATCTGTCGGTGAAGCTTGCATTGCTACCTGAATAGCATGATTTAGCAAAGGGCTATTTCCAATGATTCCAAACCGCTGTTTTACACTTTGAATTTCTGAAGGCGTATTCATAGGGTAGCTGGGTTTATTTCAAGTACCTCTCCAAAAAGGGTTGCAGGTGTGCAATTCGTAATTTTTACTTTTAGGTAATCGCCTTTTTTATAATTTCCAGTTGGCACAATCACCATTTTGTTTGCCGAATTTCTGCCTTTCAATTCTTCTTGAGATTTTTTTGAGGTTCCTTCCAGAAGGATTACTTGCTCTTTTCCAATATCAAGTTTGTTTCGCTCAAATGAAATCTCGCTCTGCTTAGTGATTACTTCCGCTAGCCTCCGTTTTTTGATTTCCAAAGGGATATCATCCTCAAATTTTTTGGCAGCTAAAGTGCCAGGTCGTTCAGAATAGTAAAACATGTATGAAAAATCATACTTCACAATATCCATAATACTTAATGTATCCAAGTGCTCCTCTTCTGTTTCGGTGCAAAACCCGGTAATCATATCTGATGAAATACCACACTCTTCTCCTAAAACTTCTCTAATCTTAGCTACTCGGTCTAGGTACCATGCTCGATCGTATGTTCTATTCATTAACTCCAATACACGAGAATTCCCGCTTTGAACGGGCAAATGAATATACTTACAAATGTTATCATACTTTTTGATCGTATAGAGCACCTCGTCTGTAATGTCTTTTGGGTGGGAAGTAGAAAAACGGACCCGAAGCAAGGGGCTTACTTGAGCTACCATTTCAAGCAAATGAGCAAAAGTAGTAACCTCTGAAACAACATCTTCATTACGATCCAATCTCGCTTTGTTATTTTCTTCCGGAGACCATTTGTAGCTATCGACATTTTGGCCGAGAAGCGTCACTTCTTTGTATCCTAGATCTACCAATTCTTGCGCTTCTTTCACAATTGAAAAAGGATCGCGACTTCGCTCTCTACCTCTAGTGAAAGGGACAACACAAAACGAACACATGTTATCACAGCCTCTCATAATGGAAATAAAAGCTGAAACCCCATTAGAATTCAAGCGGACAGGAGCAATATTAGCGTAGGTTTCCTCTCTAGATAAAAATGTGTTTACAGCTTTTTGACCTTCTTCAGCAGTATTGATCAAATTTGGTAAATCACGATATGCATCTGGCCCAACGACCATATCGACTACTTTTTCTTCCTCCAGCAACTTTTCTTTCAATCGTTCAGCCATGCAACCCAAAACTCCAATGGTCATTTCAGGCCTTTTCTTTTTGGCTTTATTGAAAACCGTTAGACGTTTCCGTACAGTTAGTTCTGCTTTTTCGCGGATTGAGCAAGTATTTAAGAAAATCACATCTGCTTCGTGAAAATCAGAAGTCGTATCAAAACCATTTTCCTTCATAATGGAGGCGACAATCTCAGAGTCTGAGAAATTCATCGCACAGCCATAGCTTTCGATGTAGAGTTTTTTGGCTTTCCCAGTTTGCTCATCGACAGTCGTTTTGAAATCACAGGCAAGCGCCTCCTCTGCAGGAAGTATATCAATATCTTTAATCAAATTCTCCATTTCAATTTCTATATCGGGTTGCGAAATTAAGAAAATGCAGACAAAATGGCAGAAAAAGCGAGCATTTAATTTTGTTAAAATGAGGATTGAGATTAATCCAGGGACTGGTTGAATGGGATTTTAAGTTGCTCTCCGAAAAACTCTTGTTCTTCAACTGTATTTAGATTTCCCAATCCAAGCCCAATTAATCGGATAGGTAGCGGAAATTCCTCTTGTTCGAGAAGTTCTTGAGCTATTTTAAGGATTTCAGAATTTTCTAAATAATTATCAGCAGTCCTGCTTCTTGTTTGTTGTGTGAAATCTGAAAATTTAATTTTTAAAGTTACGGTCCGGCCTTTGATTCCGCTTTTTTCCAAACGTCTAAGTAATTCTACCTGAATAGGAGCTAGGCCACTTTTGAGTTGATCCAAGGTCGAAAGATCTTGCTCAAATGTGTTTTCAGCACTTACAGACTTTCGAATTCGGTTTGGTTGGACTTCGGACAAATGAATTCCTCTGACAATATTAAAATAGTGGAGTCCAGATTTCCCAAATTTTTTCACCAAAAATTGAAGCGAGAACTGTTTCAAATCTGAACCATTGTGGATTCCAAGACTTTTCATTTTTTCTGCTGTGACTTTTCCAATTCCAAAGAATTTTCCAATGGGTAACTTTTCCAAAAAGGCTTCAGCCTCTTCAGGTAAGATGTGTGCTTGACCGTTTGGCTTATTGAGATCAGAGGCTGTTTTAGCTAGGAATTTATTGTAAGAGACTCCTGCAGAAGCATTCAAACCTGTTCGTTCTTTGATTTTTGCTCGGATTTGCCTTGCTATTAAGATTGCAGATTTCAAACCCGCTTTGTTCTCCGTAACATCCAAGAATGCTTCATCTAATGACAAAGGCTCAACCAAATCTGTGTATTCATAAAAAATAGCCCTAATCTCATTGCTGATTTCTTTGTATCTGTCAAATCTTGGCTTGGCAAAAATTAAATGAGGACATTTTTTTGCGGCAAGTGCTGAGGACATAGCTGAAAATATTCCATGTTTTCGAGCTTCATAACTTGCGGCTGCCACTACTCCACGTGCTTCATTTCCTCCTACTACCAAGGGTTTTCCTCTCCATTCCGGATGATCCAATTGCTCAACCGAAGCATAAAAAGCATCCATGTCGACATGGATTATTTTCTTGATTGGGATGTCTTCCGGGGATTTTGAATCTAAGTGAGGTTCCTTCATGTGCTGAAAATGAATTTCAACTAGTAGATCAAAAATAAGTAAATCAGCATAAAAATATGTTTGGCCTGATTATTAAAAAAAAAGGGATTCAAACGAATCCCTTTTTTAAAATCTATTTCTATTTATTCCGATGCTTTCAAATCAAGCTGAAGGGAAACTGTATTATAAATAAATTTATCTTTTGCTTTGTCAACTGCGGTAGCTTCGTCACCATAAGCAAGTCCCCACTCTGTTCTGTCAATATTGAAACCTGCTTTGGCTTCAACTGCACCATTCTCCAATTTAACAGCTGCAGGAAATTTGATGTTTTTTGTTGTACCTCTCATGGTTAAGTTACCACTAATCCAATGCGTAGGATTTGCTGGCGTAAGTGATGAAGCAGATAGAGGAGTGTTTTCGGTTGAAAATTCTTCCTGATCAGCTATCACATCATTCGAATTGAATAATTCAACACCTGTGATTTCGAATGTGGCAGTCGGATGATTGGCAGCATCAAAAAAGTCTGCTGATTGCAAATGACCCCATAACTTACCATAGCTCTCATCGGTTTCTTGAAGATCTTCAATCTTCAATCCAGTGATGTCAAAAGTGAATTTCCCACCAGTGATTGCATCTCCTTGAACTGCAAGCATTCCTTCAGTAGAAGGAATTTTTCCAAAATGTTGGCCAGCTGGTTTGTAGCCTCTCCATTGGATTTGAGTAACATTTGGATCAATTGTAAGTGATTTTCCTTCTGTTTCGGTCACTTCTTGTGCTTCAGAAGTTTCTACAGTTGTTGGCTTGCTACAAGCAAAAGTTAGAAATGCTGCGGCAAGAATGAATCCTGATAATTTTACTAATTTCATAGTGAATTGTTGGTTTAAACATTAAATGTATAGACATGTAACTTAAATCCAAAAAAAAAGTTCGATTCAGTATAAAAAAAATTAATTTCGAGAATACTATTTTATCATCGCAAACCAATTTCCGCATGGCTTTGATTCTTCCTGTTGATGGAAAAAGTCCCATTATCCCGTCTTCTAACTGGTTAGCTCCAAATTGTACTATTGTTGGAGATGTCGTTTTAGGAGAAAATTGCACAGTTTGGTTTAATGCAGTAATTCGTGGCGATGTAAACGAGATTCGAATTGGCGATGACACGAACATTCAAGATGGTGCAGTAATCCATTGTACCTTCAAAAAGGCAGGAACCTACATTGGAAACCAAGTTTCGATTGCTCATAACGCAGTGGTCCATGGATGTACGATTCATGATCGAGTTTT
>JAHEBE010000207.1 GCA_024642365.1 Algoriphagus sp. | reverse complement strand
AAAACACTAGGGTTCCTTCTTGGTAATCATAGGTATGTTTGCCATAGCGCATATCTCCACAATCCACGTCTTTCAGAATAATCATATAAAAGCCATAGTAAGCTCTTCTCAACTTCCTTGCATTCGCTTTGGAAAAATCAATCACGCTTACTAAAGGATGTAAAGTTTCATGATTGTTGAAAGCGTTGTATTGGCTGACGGTTTCAAATCTTAATATGTCTTCCATGGGTTTGTAATTTTTTATGAAAGTAGATGGATTAGCATTTAAAATCCAGCTTTCAACTGCCAATCAGGAGAATTGGTAAGTAATCCAGCAGTTTGTATAAGTCAATAAAAGATAAAGTAAGGCTAATTTGTAGTGTTATAAACTGATAGAGTTGCAAATGAATAAAACTAGTCTAAGATTCTTATTTGGTTTGGCTGGACTGACACTATTTATCAGTAGCCAAGTATATGCTCAAAGAAAACCGATAGTCATTCAAGATCAAGGAAGTTTCACAGTGGGAGGAACAGTAGTCACCAGCCCGGGAACATTCGATCCGATCAATCATGGTGCTTTCAATCCAACAAATCAAAGTACAGAAGGACAAACCCTTCATGGGGATCACGCATATGTTTTTTACCAGATTCCCGAAAATACCAAGAAACTTCCTTTGGTTTTCTGGCACGGCTATGGTCAGTTTTCCAAAACATGGGAAACAACTCCTGATGGAAGAGAAGGTTTTCAGAATATTTTCCTAAGAAAGGACTATTCGGTTTATCTGATCGATCAGCCAAGACGTGGAAGAGCCGGTAGAAGTACAGTTCCAATGACTATTTCTGCAAATACTGATGACCAGTTATGGTTTGGGATTTTTCGCCTGGGAGTCGGAACAGAGTTTTACCCTGGGGTGCAATTCCCAAAAGATGCCGTATCCTTCGACCAATATTTCCGACAAATAACTCCAGATACCGGACCGATCGACTTCAATATCAATACTGCAGCAGTTTCAGCACTATTTGAAAAAATCGGAAATGGAATCTTGGTCACCCACTCACATAGCGGAGGCCAAGGCTGGATGACAGCTCTAAAAACTGACAAGATAAAAGGAATTGTAGCATACGAACCTGGGAGTAACTTCATCTTTCCAGAAGGCAGTGTTCCAGAACCTATTTCTTATGTGGGAGGTACATTAAGAGCTTTGGGTGTTTCAATGGAGGAATTCAAAAAGCTGACAAAAATCCCAATCATAATCTACTACGGGGACTACATTCCGACAGAACCTGTGGAAAATCCAGCCCAGGAACAATGGCGTGCTGCCTTGCAGATGGCCAAACTATGGACTAAAACTGTAAACGAAAATGGAGGGGATGTGACAATTGTCCACCTTCCCGAAATTGGGATCAAGGGAAACACTCATTTTCCTTTCTCTGATTTAAATAACCTGGAAATCGCCGAACTGATGTCCAATTGGCTCATAAAAAAAGGATTGGGCAATTAACACCTAAACGACACATCAATTAAATTCAACAATTATGAAAAAGTATTTCTTCGTTTTTACCCTGTTTTTGATGAGCTCCAGCTTATCTTTTGCACAGTCTAGCACCGAGCAGGAAATCAAAAAACTTTCCATGGACAAGTGGCAATGGATGGCTGATAAAGATATCGCCAAGCTTACTCCTCTCTTCCACCCTGAGGCCAAGTTTGTCCACATGAGTGGAACTTGGACTACTGCCCGCGAACTCGAAATCATCGAGTCGGGGAGCATATGGTACAAAAAAGCGGATGTGCACGATACGGCTGTAGAAATATCAGGTAATACGGCAATCGTTTGGAATCGCATCACTTTGACAGCATTTGTACGAGGGGCAGATGTCGTGACTGAATTTACAGTGACCGAAGTGTACCAAAAAGAAGGTCAGGATTGGAAGATGCTCGCATTGACATTCAGCAGCGTTCGGGATACGCATGAAATTGTTCACTGATAGAAAGTAAGCCTCGGTTTGTATCTCCATAAACCGAAAGAGATGAAGCAAAACCCAAATTTAAATAACAAACCAGAACATTATGAAAAAGAAAGTATTGGCATTTATTCTACTCTTTATCGGAGTACAATTTACTTACGCTCAGGATTCGGCCACCAAACAAGAAATTATAGAGCTATCTAAAACAAAATGGCAATGGATGGCTGATAAGGAGGCTGATAAATTGGCCGAGCTGTTTGACGACAAGGCTGTTTTCGTTCATATGGGTGGTGCCTGGGGCAAAGAGCGGGAAGTCACTATTATCCGCGGAGGTGGCATTTGGTATAAGCAAGCTGATATCCATGAGGTCTCAGTGGAGATTATTGACAACACCGCCATTTTGCTCAACCGTATCACATTAATAGCTGAAGTTGGTGGTAATGAAGTAACAAATCCATTTGAAGTGACAGAAGTATATATCAAAAAGGCAGATGGATGGAAATTGGGTTCCCTCTCATTTACAAAATTGATGGGTCCAGGAGATCGGTAACTCCCACTCAGTTTATACCTCCACTCGCTTAGGTTAGTGTCTCCACCTCCACTAACCGAATCAAAAATTAAATCACAAGTGAGGGAAGATTCGTATTTTGGCTAAAGCCTACATTCGAAAATCAACTAATCAATGAAGCTTTTCTTTCTCAGCATATTTCTATTTAGTTCTTTAAGCTGTACTAGTAAATCACAGCAGGAGAATCAAATTACAGCGCCTACTCTTGAAGGGGGTAAAATCCTTATTGTCTATCTCAGTAGAACTAAAAATACCAAGGCGGTTGCCGAAATGATTCAGCATGAAGTCGGTGGAGATTTGGTAGAATTAGAACTAGTCAATCCCTATCCAGAAAATTACCAAGCCATAGTTGCACAGGTAGCACGAGAAAATGAAAGTGGCTTCCTCCCTCCCTTAAAAACCAAGGTTGACATCGGGCAATACGAGGTGGTTTTTATCGGATTTCCAACTTGGGGAATGCAGCTCCCACCACCAATGAAATCATTCCTGAGTGAAAATGACCTAAGCGGCAAAACCATCATTCCTTTCAACACCAATGCCGGTTACGGCATAGGAAGCAGTTTTGATACAGTAGAAAACCTTTGCCCCAACAGTATGATTTTGAAAGGCTTTTCTACTAAGGGAGGAATAGAAAGGGACGGCGTTCTCTTTGTCATGGAAGGAGAAAAAGAACGGAAAGTACAGCAAGAAGTAAATGATTGGCTGGAAGAGATTAAAATCCTCTCAGTCGTGGGCAATCAATAGAATAAGAACAAACCTATTATGCAGACTATAAAATTAAATAACGGAGTCGAAATGCCCATTCTAGGATTTGGCGTTTTTCAAATAGTCGATCAGGCGGAATGTGAAAGAAGCGTAATCGATGCAATTGAGGTGGGGTATCGATCACTTGATACTGCCGCTTCTTATAAAAATGAGGAAGCAGTGGGCAAAGCAATAAAAAATGCAGGAGTTTCCAGAGAAGAGTTGTTTATCACCACCAAAGTTTGGATTGAAGATACAGGCTTCGAAAAAACGAAAGCTGCTTTCGAAAAATCACTGAAAAAACTTCAACTCGATTACCTGGATCTATACCTGATCCATCAGCCTTTTGGCAATGTGCATGAATCCTGGAGAGCAATGGAGGAATTGTACAAAGAAGGAAAAGTTCGTTCCATTGGCATCAGCAATTTCCATCCGGACCGTGTGGCGGATTTGATTGCTTTCCACGAAGTAGTACCTGCCATCAATCAAATTGAAACGCACCCTTTCCACCAACAGGTGGAAACCCAGCAATTCTTAAAAGAAAACAACATCCAAATCGAATCTTGGGGACCTTTTGCAGAAGGGAAAAACAACCTGTTTGGGAATGCACTCTTGTCAGTATTAGGAGCCAAATACGGAAAGTCCATCGCCCAGGTGGTACTCAGATGGCTGATTCAGCGGGAGGTAATAGCCATCCCAAAAACTGTCAGCAAAAAACGCATGGCTGAAAACTTTAACGTGTTTGATTTCAGTCTCAGTTCTCAGGATATGGAGCTAATCAAAACGCTTGATGAAAAAGAAAGCTCCTTTTTTGATCATCGTGACCCGGCTATGGTCAAGTGGCTCACCGGCAGAAAACTTGAAGAAAATCCTCAATCTTAACAATAGACACCAATTTAAGCCATTAATCAAAAATGAAAAAGACCTTTTTAATCAACATCCTCTTCCTGATAGCTTTTACAGGGTATGCCCAGGAACCAATCGTAAAAATCAAGTCCGGCTCCCTTCGAGGAATGACCGAAGGAAATGTCAATAGCTTCAAAGGAATTCCTTTTGCTGCTCCTCCTGTGGGTGAATTACGTTGGAGAGCACCGCAGCCCGCTAAGTCTTGGGAAGGTGTTCGGGATGCAACGAAGTTTTGTGCGGACTGTCCACAGAGGACTTGGCCAGGTTCTACGGCCACTATTTCTGAGGACTGCCTATTTCTGAATGTTTGGGCACCGGCTTCAGCCACCAAAGGTTCAAAATTACCCGTGATGGTATGGATCCACGGTGGCGGTTTTACTGGTGGGAGTGGTGCGGGTCCCGGCTCCGCGGGAGATGCATTTGCCAAACAAGATGTCATTCTGGCGACGATCAATTACAGACTAGGCCGTCTTGGACATTTTGCACATCCGGCTTTGGGCGAAGAGCATCCGGAAGAATTCAAAGGAAGTTACGCCTACATGGACCAGATTGCAGCGCTCAAGTGGATTCAGGATAATATTGAGGTATTTGGAGGCGATCCGGACAACGTCACTATTTTTGGGTTTTCCGCAGGCGGAGTCTCGGTTCATTCACTTCTGACTATACCTGCTGCACAAGGTCTTTTTCACAAAGCCATCAGTGAATCCGGCGGGGGTCGCGACGGGGTCCTAACGGGCAGACCAATAAATAAAAATAACGCAGATTTGCTTTATCCAGTCTCGGCGGAAACCATCGGGGTCAACTTTGCCAAAAGACATGGAATCGAAGGAACAGATCAAGCAGCGCTAGATCAACTTCGCTCCCTGCCTGTGGATCAGATTGTGGATGGAGGTCAGGAAGCAGATAGCTTAGGCAATCGAACCTATTCAGGTCCCATCCTCGATGGAAAACTGGTAGTGGAAACTGCGGAAAGTGCATACAATGCAGGAAGACAGGCAAAAGTCCCATTGATGATCGGGAATTCAAGTGCAGAAATAGGCGGAGCTTTTGTTAGCAACAGTACTTCAAAAGAGGAGCTTTTTTCAAAATTTGGAGATCTTGAGTCAGAGGCAAAAGCAGCTTTTGATCCAAATGGAGATAAGGAGTTTGCAGAGGTGATCACCATTTTAAATACCAACTGGGTTTGGGGTGAGCCAGCAAGAATGACTGCTAGAACTTTTGTAGCAGAAAAGGAACCAGTCTACATGTTCCGATTCGGTTACGTACCTCAAGCGAACCGGGTGCGATCACCTTATGGCGCTGGACATGGTTCTGAAACTTCTTTTGTATTCAACACACTAAATGCAAGATGGGGAGCTCCAGCAGAGGCAACAACTGATGAAAAAGAGTTAGCGAGAATCATGAATAACTATTGGGCAAATTTTGCCAAGACTGGAAATCCTAATGGCAACAACCTTCCTGAATGGCCGCTTTATGATACCCAAAACAGAGAAATCCTAGATGTAGAATTGGACGGTCAAGTTGTTGCCAGACCAGATCC
>JAHEBE010000206.1 GCA_024642365.1 Algoriphagus sp. | reverse complement strand
CCCCACCAAGCAATGCATCTTTATAAATTTTTAAGATTTTAGCATAAAGAGGTGTGGTAAGTTCTAAATCCGCGACCTCAGAAAGCAGGTACTTGGATAAAGAAATTTCTTGATCCATTAAAGTCTGAGACCCATAATTCACCAATAAGCGGATCATTTCTCGCTCTTGGATTTTTAAAATTTCTAATACAGAAAGACCTCCTTCAACAGGAACCAATTCTTGTATTGCTTCCTCAATTTCTGCTTCTTGCTTTTGCTTGGTATAGGCTTCCTTTTGGTGTTTTAAAAGTGATTTATTGAGTTCAGCATGGATAATTTCCTCTTCAATTTCTAAAAGTCCAGAGGCTTCTTTCGCATATACGGATCGAATAATTGGATCAGGAATTTTACCAATACTCTGAACCACTTCCCGAATTACTTCCGCTTTTCTTATCGGATTTCGCTGAAATTCTTCTTGAAATAATCCGATTTTAAACCCTATGAAATCTCTACTATTTTCATCCAAATAGCTTTGGAATCCTTGGGTCCCCACTTTTCTAGAATAACTATCCGGATCTTCTCCTTCAGGGAAGACCACAGCCTTCACATTCAGACCACCTTCCAACAACAGGTCAATCCCTCTCAAGGAAGCTTTAATCCCTGCAGCATCTCCATCATAAAGCACGGTCACCTGATTGGTAAACCTTCGAATCAATTTGATTTGCCCATCTGTCAAAGAGGTCCCGGAAGAAGCAACTACATTTTCTATCCCAGACAAATGCAAGGAAACAACATCTGTATACCCCTCGACCAAATAACAATTGTCTTTCTCTCGAATTGCCTTTTTAGCTTGAAACATCCCATAGAGCACATCACTCTTATGGTAAACAGGCGTTTCAGGTGAATTTATGTATTTCGGTTGGGTTTTATCTTTTGTAAGAATTCTTGCTCCAAAACCAATTGGCTTTCCACCGACATTATGAATAGTAAAGGTGACCCTACTTCGGAATCGATCATAAATTCGAGTAGCATCAGAATCTTTTTGTAAAACCAATCCAGCCTTTAACAAAATATCTTCTTGAAATCCAGCACTTTTTGCTGCTTTCAATAAATGATCCCATCCATCGAGAGCATAACCCAAATCAAATTTTTCAAGAATGGCCGGTGTAAAGCCACGTTCTTTGAAATAACTCAAACCTATAGATCTTCCTTCTTCTGTTTGCAGGTTTTTCACGAAAAAATCTCTGGCAAATCCTAAGGCGATGTATAAGCTTTCTCGCTCACTTTGTGCCTGATCTTGCTCTGGCGTGCGGTCTTGATCTTCTTCAACTTCTATCCCATACTTATTCGCAATGTGACGGATCGCTTCTTGGAATCCAATCCCTTCAATGTCCATTACAAATTGGATGGGATCACCTGCTTTGCCACATCCAAAGCATTTGTAAATCTGTTTGGCAGGAGACAAGGAAAATGAAGGAGTTTTTTCGCCATGGAATGGACAGTTTGCCCAAAGATTTTGGCCTTTTCTTTTTAACGAAACATAGTCACCGATCACCTCTTCGATGTCCATTCGTTCTTTGACCTTGTCTGTGGTAAGTTTACTGATCCCCATAATTCCTTAAAGTAAAACAAAGTTAATGGCTCAGGAAATTATTCCATCTTAAAAAAGTCAGAACTATTTCCCAAGTGTCAAAGTTTATCCTTCAATCCTTCTCTATTCCTTTTTAAACCTAGGTAGAAGGTATAAATTGCATCAAATTTCAAAGAACACGCATGTCAGTATCCAAGGAGGCAATCCTAAAAACACTTTCTAGAGTCCAAGACCCAGATCTCAAAAAAGATTTGGTGACACTGGGGATGATTCAAAAAATTGTCATTAATGACAATTCTGTAAGTTTAAATGTCGTACTGACTACTCCAGCTTGTCCCCTTAAGGAAGTAATTAAAAATAATTGTCTTGAGGAGCTGCAAAAGGATTTTGGGACTTCGATTAAATGGGATTTAAATATGACTTCGGAAGTCACCACAGTTAGGAACGCTACACCTGTGTTACCGAATGTCAAAAATATTATAGCAATTGCTTCTGGAAAAGGTGGAGTTGGTAAATCAACCACAGCTGTTAATCTTGCTGTCGCACTCGCTCAGGCTGGCGCAAAAGTAGGTTTAATTGACGCCGATATTTCTGGACCTTCCGTACCGACCATGTTCAATGTCGAGGGCGAGCAGCCAGCAGTAAAGAAAGTGGAAGATAAAAACACGATCATTCCGATCACTCAATATGGTGTCAAGCTCATGTCCATCGGTTTTCTTACCCCTACGGATAGCGCCGTGGTTTGGCGTGGACCTATGGCAAGTTCGGCCCTCCGACAATTCATCACAGATGTGGAATGGGGCGACTTAGATTACCTATTGATTGATTTACCTCCAGGCACTTCCGACATCCATTTGACAATGGTACAAACTCTCCCGGTCACTGGAGCGGTAATTGTCACTACACCCCAAAAAGTAGCCCTTGCAGATGCAAATAAGGGCTTATCGATGTTTAAGCAGCCACAAATTAATGTGCCAGTTTTAGGTGTTATTGAAAATATGGCTTATTTTACACCGGCAGAATTACCTGAAAACAAATACTATATTTTTGGAAAAGAAGGAGGAAGAAAATTGGCTGAGAAATACCAGGTCCCATTCCTCGGTGAAGTCCCAATCATTCAAAGTATAAGGGAAAGTGGAGACACTGGTTTTCCGGCAGTAATGAAAACTGGATTGACTCAAGATGCGTACACTGAATTAGCTCAAGCAGTGGCAAGTCAGGTAGCGATCAGAAATGCAGCCTTGAGTAAAACTGCAGTAGTAGAGATAAAAGAATAATAAAAACGAATGACGCCAGAACTACGAGAACAAATAGAATTCGCACTAGATACCATAAGACCATATTTGGAAGCTGATGGAGGAAATGTACGAATAGTTGAATTGACCGATGATCGGGTGCTTCGGATTGAAATGCTTGGGAATTGCGGCTCCTGCCCTATGTCTACCATGACTTTAAAAGCTGGAGTTGAGGAAGCCATAAAAAGGGCTATTCCCGAAATTATCCGAGTAGAAGCTGTCAATTTAACTGAAGCCTAACCAACGGGGTAAATGAAAATATCGTTTAGGTTTTTCAAAGAAACCATACTACTACTTATTGGAGGTTTTTTTCTATCTACTCTAAGTTTTGGACAGCAATTTCAAGTAGTAGATGTCTCAAATTCTTACGGGCAGTCTAATACTCAAACTTCCAGTGAACAATGTGGTCATGTTGTTTTAGAGCAACTTCTTGAAAAAGAGATGGGCTATTTTGGGTCCAAATCATTTTTTGAATCTTGGATCGATCAGAAAATTGTAGATCAAAGAAACCAACCGCAAATACTTTCAAAACTCAGTGAAGAAAATCGAAAAATCCCTGTAGTTGTACACGTAATCCACACTGGTCAACCTATTGGATCTGGAGCAAATGTTCCTTTTTCTCAAATAGAAGCCCAGATTCGAATTCTGAATCAAGACTTCCAGCGATTAAATACAGATGCAAATCTAACTCCTGCAGAATTTTTGCCAGTTGCAGGTGCTTCAAACATTGAATTTGTCTTGGCAAAACAAGATCCTCAAGGGCTTCCAACTGATGGAGTCGTAAGAGTTCAAGGTCCCAACTCTACCTATTCACCTGACAACGCAACACTTATTGGCCAAACAAGTCAGTGGGATCCAAATACCTATTTAAATATCTGGGTAGTTCCATTAGTTCAGCCATACATCGGCTACGCATCTTTTCCTATTTCAGATCTACCTGGTTTAAATTTTCCTGCAACTTCAGCTATTACAGATGGTGTTACAATTGATTACCGGTTTTTTGGTACTGGGGGAAGTGCTATTTCAGCATCACTTGGTAGAACTGCTACCCATGAGGTAGGTCATTATCTTGGATTAAGACATATTTGGGGTGATGGAGGATGTGGAGTAGATGATTTTGTAAATGATACTCCCTTACAAGACAATTCAAATACAACCTGTAACGCTACGGTTTCCAGATTTAGTTGTGGCTCAAATGATATGATCCAAAATTACATGGATTATACGCCTGATGCTTGTATGAATATTTTCACAAAAGGCCAATTAGAGCGGTTTGATGTGGTATTAGCGAATAGCCCTCGGAGAGTATCTTTAGTTAATAATCGAGCTACTGTCGCTCCGAATTTAAAGGACCTTGATTTAGCAATATCAAAAATTATTGAGCCTTCTAATTTTGCTTGCTCACCTACTATTAATCCAAAAATTGAAGTTTTAAACGCAGGTAAAACAACCCTTAGCTCTGGAAGAATTGAAGTAAGGTTGAATGGAAACCTCATAGAAAGTAAGCGAGCAACCTTTTCCCTAGCAACAGGAAAAAGTACAATTGTCTCTTTCAACTCATTTAATTTAACAGGCAGTGAAAATGTAGTTGAGTTTAAAATAACACAAGCTAATGATCAGGCTGATCAGAATGCGGACAACAATCTTTTGATATCAAATCCGGTTCTGCAAACTGCCATCTCACTACCGCATGTGTTTAGCTTAAGTAATTTCCCAAATCCATGGACGATCAGCAATCCAGACATTGGATTAACATGGGAGAAAACTAACCTTTCCATATCTGGTCAAAATCAAGAGTTGGTTTACTTGAGAAATTATGAATATGAAGCCCCGGGTCAATTAGATTACTTAATCTCTCCAATTGTTAACTTAAGCCAATATCCAAATGCTCAACTGGTTTTTGAAGTTGCGCATGGTCCTTATGACCAGCAAGGCTTTCAGGATCTTTTGCGAGTAGCTGTTTCTCAAGACTGTGGAAACACTTTTAATCTTGCAAATGCACCTTATTCAAAAAGTGGACAACGTCTCGAAACTTCTCCTCCCACTTTAGATGAATTTATTCCGACTCAAAACAGTCAATTTAGAACTGAAATAGTCAATCTAGCTCAATTTGCAAATCTAGGCTCTGTAAGAATTGCAATTATTAATGAGAATAGTTTTGGGAATAATGTCTACATCAAGAATATTCGAATCCTTCCAAATGAAGAATTTAAGTATGGGTTGAAAATTTTAGACCTTGTAATTCCTGCTCCTATTTCTGATGGAACACATGCAAACGAAATTGTCAGAATGCAGAATACAGGAAATCTTCCGGTATCGAAATTTCTTTTTTCTAGAAGCACTAATGGATCTCAGACTCAAACTTTCATAGCAAGTGGAAATGCAGTTGCAGGAGGAGAATCCTTTAACCTGACAGGCCAAAACACTACGACTGATGGAATTAATAAACTTGAGTTCCGAGTTTTTGAACCAAACTTTGATCAAAATCCAGGCAACTCAAATAGTTTCACCTCTTATGCATTAGAGGATCGAGCTACAGCAACAGTTCCTTGGCGCCAAAATTTCAACAATTCAAGTGATTTAAGTCCATGGGTAACTATCAACCCACAAAAAAATTCGGAAGCTTGGAGAGTGGTCTCAAATTCTTCAGGAAATGGACCTAACAATATTGCAACTGTCCAAACTCAAGAGCTTGGAGCCAGTTATTGGTTAGGTACTCCAATTTATGATCTCTCAGTTAGCTCTCAAGCGAGTGTGTTCTTTGATTATGCCGTGGGTGCAGTAAGTGCCACGACCAAATTAAGAGTGCTTGCAAGTGAAAACGGAGGAGAATCGTATCAGGAGGTTTGGTCTGCTACAGGAGCTGCACTTTCTACAGTTTCTGTTGGGCAAGCAAATCCAACCA
>JAHEBE010000205.1 GCA_024642365.1 Algoriphagus sp. | reverse complement strand
TCATTTACATTGAATCTTGGACTCTTTAAATCAAGAGTTCCGCGAAGCGTCCCTTCATCAGTCAGGAGGTAGGTCATGTAGTTAGTGAGTGTGCCGGTAGCTTGCACGGTGCTCTCCCCTAATTTTGAATCGAATTGTATAAGGTCAATTCGTTCAGGAGAAAATGTGGCTATTGCCTTGGCGATTTCCACACCTTGGGGAACATCCTGGGAGCGAAGAATAAACCGTTCCACATCTAGTGTTCCTTGGTTTTCCAGCTGGTTATACTTTTTGGCTTCGACTGCGGCATAGGAGCCTTTGGTTTTTAGATCAGCCTTAATTCGACCTTCCAAATCAAGTCCTTCCATTGGGAAGATTGCCAAAATCTTTTTCAGATCTATTGCCCCGGAGATTTCGCCTTCCCAATTCAATTGGTCAAAATCTCTGATTTTTAAGTTTCCTGCTATTTTTTCATCTTCCAACTCAAATCCGAATTGGCTGAGATCCACCGTAAAATCATTCATCTTACCGCTAGGGTTTTGAATGCTTGCGGTGACATTCATTTGCTCCATCGGAGCTGGGTATTCGCTACTTTTGGCATACCCATTCGCTAAAATCAATTTGGCATTAATGGCCGGAATAATTCCAGCAATGGAATCATATTTACCTTTAGCTGCCGCATCGACGCTCAAGTTTCCTTTTAGGCTAAGGTTTTCAATTGGAAAAATCGTCGTCAGCTCCTCTAGGTTCAACTCGCCTTTTAATGCACCATCCATCGCATAACCAATTAAATCCTCGATCAGCAATCGACCAGAAATGGGGTTATTCCCAAAGTCTAACTTAAATGTTGGAATTGCAATCGAAGTGTTGTCCAGATTGGAAGTCTCATTTTTGGCCTGAAAATCCAAGTTTATATTTTTTACCGGAAGAGGAAGGTCTGGATATTTGAACATTCCATCACTGACTTTCAGGGAAATATCAAATGCCGGGAATTTCTCCTCATTGTATATGCCTTTGACGAATCCATTGAAAGCCATCGAACCTGAAGTTTCTAAACTGGAAAAACTTTCCGTATAAATTCCCGGCACAAGGGAAAGTAAACTTTTGAAGGTGTTTTCTTTTCCAGTAAAAGATAAATCAAAGTCGATGTCATCTGTCGGCATGGCAATGAAACCTTGTAGGTCAAAGAGGAAGTCATTCAGTTTGAAGTTACCGTCGGTTAGGGTGAATTTCATTTGATCCATATCCACACTCACCACTGTTTCCCCCTCGAAATTTTTATCTCTCAAGTAGTTCACTCCGGCATAGGTGATGTCCGCTATTTTCGCAGTCAAGGTTACAGGCAGATCATAAACCGAGCTAGTAAACTCCCCAGAACCGACCGCGTTAATTTCCCCTAAAGCCATGAAGTAATCTAATTCGCGATCATCATAGACGAGGGTCAAGTTCTCGATTTCGATCAGGCTGGCGGCGATTTTTAGATTGCTTTCTTTAGGTATCGAATCAGCTTCATCCGGAAAAGTGATGTCATAATTCGCTAGGCCATTTTCTAAAACTTTGATGAAAAGATTCCCACCATTTAGGTGAATTCCTGTAAGTGTTGGGTATTCATCAAAAAGCACTGATTTGAGATTAAAATCAATCTGAAGTTCCTGAAGAGCAAGAAGTGTATCGGTGGCAAAAGGGGCATGACCAACAATTTTGAAATCCTCCACACCCGCTGAAATATTCGGAAAACTTCTAAAAAAACTGAGGCTGATTTTATCCAAGTCATAAATCACTTGGGCATTGATTGATTTTGCTATCTCTTGATCAATTCGTGCGGCAATTTTATCCTTGAAAATAAATGGCAAAGCAAAGGCTGTCGCAAGGAGAAATAAGAAAATACCGAAAATTATTAGAAGTGTTTTTTTCATGAATGTAATAGTTGTGCTAGAGCAAAAGCAGGAAAATTGATTTGATCAGAGTTGCACCTACATACGCAGAAACTCATCACGCAGACCATGTTACTAACAAGATTTAAGCCTAAAAAGTGTTGCAAAACATTGAAAAAGAAGAAAATAATATTCTGCTAACTTCAGGCATTAGGCTTGCGGAAAAGATATTCCATTTACCCTTCGATAGAGGTTGAGCGCATACTTGTCGGTCATTCCAGAGATAAAGTCAATCAGAGCCCTGAGCATTGGATAAGGATTCACTTCTGCCCCCCACCCTTTTAAAGGAAAGTCCTCCGGTAGCAATCTTAAAATACTTTTATCCTGCCCCGAAAATCGCTCCGGGAGATAGAATTGATGATAAAGTGCTTTTGAAAAAACGGAAAGCAATCCTTCCAATACTTGAAAACCTGCGGCCTCTTTCTCCAAAACGACTTTGGAGCGATAGATTCGTTGGATTGAAATTTCTGTGATTCGTTGTAGGGCTTTTGCAGAAGGGATAATGTCGGTAAGGGATTTGTCAAAATTTCCCTTGCACATACTTTCCTCGTATTGCGCAAAAACTTCTACGGATTCTTTGATTAATTCCCCAATCGCTAAAGCACGTAATGCTCCGAGATTTTGGGCTTGGCTTCTACCCTCCATCTTTTTTGGATCAAATTGATCTTTCAGAATTGGAGCGAGTAGTGCTACTGTTTCTTCAAACCCGACCAATCCCAGCGTGCAGCCATCTTCCAAATCTATGATGCTATAGCAAATATCATCTGCTGCCTCTACCAAAAATGCTAAGGGATGTCTGTACCAACATTCGGAACTCGATTGTTCCATTCCTAATACAGCGCCGAGTTGTTCAAAATCAGTGATTTGGTTTGCAAAATACCCATACTTTTTTTGACTCCTCCTCGCAAAATCCCTTTGCTGAATTAGGCTTGGTCTGGGATATTTGGTGAAAGCCGCCAAGGTCGCATAAGTCAACTTTAGCCCAAAGGATTTTGAAGTAAGCATTCGAAAGCCTTGCGCATTGCCTTCAAAGTTGCATAGATCTGCCCATTGCTCTTGTCTCACATGAGATTCCCAGCATTTTCCAGCAGCATGAAATTTGAAAAAGTCTGAAATTGCTTCTTCTCCAGCATGGCCAAATGGAGGATTGCCCAAGTCATGGGTAAGTGCCGCGGCCGCCACAATTGCGCCGATATCATGGGGTGTTATCCCCCGCTTTTCGAGCGATGGGTATTTTTTGACTAAGAAAGCCCCGGCAATTTTTCCAAGTGATCTTCCAACACTGGAAACCTCTAAACTATGGGTAAGTCTGGTGTGGACAAAAGCTTGCTCTGGAAGTGGGAATACTTGCGTTTTATCCTGTAAATTTCTGAAAGGAGCAGAGAAAATAATTCGATCATAATCTATTTCGAACTCACTTCTAGCATCTTGCGTATGCTGTTTACTTGGATTGTCGCCAAATCTTCCTCCTGTCAAAAGGTATTCCCATTTCATCATTTCCAAAAATAAGAAGCTCCGGGCATTATCCTCTAAAAAACTTGATTACAATGGCACGGTCATTGCCTTTGGCAGCCCACATTAAACCAACATGTATATGAAAAAGACATTAAATTATTTGTTTCTGGCAATGATTGCCTTGGTGGGTTTTTCTTGCAACAATGACGATGATGCAGCAGGATCTGCAAAAGTTAATTTTTATTTGGTAGATGCTCCTGGAGATTTTGAAGAGGTCTGGATCGAAGTAATCGCCTTGCGCGTCAAGCCAGATGATGGGAATGAAGACAATGATGTAGATGACGATTCAGATGAATCTTCTTGGGTTGAAATTCCTTATGAAGATGGAAGCAGATATGTCAATTTGATGGATTTGACAGGTGAAAATTCGCAATTCTTAGGAACTGAAAATTTTCCAGAGGGTGAAATAGATCAGTTGAGATTGGTCTTGGGCACGGACAATTATGCGGTGAAAGCCGGCAAACGTTTTGAATTGAAAACCCCAAGTGCACAACAGAGCGGATTGAAAATCAAATTAGACGAATCTATTGAAGGTGGAAAAACCTATGATATCGTGATAGACTTTGATGTAGCAAAATCGATAGTGATTTCTGGTTCCTCCAGTAATATCATCCTGAAACCGGTAATTCGAGCATATGTAAAAGAAGCCGCCGCTGGAATTATGGGCCAAGTATTTCCAAAAGGTGCGCAACCGGTAGAAGTTAAAGCTGTCAAAGGAAATGATGAATACAATACAAGCGTTGATGAAAATGGAAACTTTAAAATCCAGGGAATTGACGATG
Source organism: Algoriphagus sp. (assembly GCA_024642365.1). Classification (GTDB taxonomy): domain Bacteria; phylum Bacteroidota; class Bacteroidia; order Cytophagales; family Cyclobacteriaceae; genus Algoriphagus. The sequence continues at coordinate 1,572 of JAHEBE010000205.1, read as the reverse complement.
GCGTTTATAAGGTGACATTTACGCCAAATGCTAATTATAAAGCAATTGTTAAAGAAGGCATACTCGTGGAGGAAGGGAAAATGAAAACGATGGACCCGATTACGCTACTTCCAAAATAAAACTTTAAGAGCCGGTTTCGACCGGCTTTTTTTTGCTTTACATTTTGGGCTAAATTTGCGTCTGTGAATAAATTAGTAGTACTCTTTTTTCTTTTAGGAACTTCCCTGTTCTTTTCTTGTGAATCTGCAGATTCTGCGCCAACGGCCTTGGTCAACTTGGTTCTAGTGGATACGCCTGCTAAATGGGATTCCGTTTTGGTAGAAATCGAAGGAGTGGAAGTCGAAATCCTAGTTCAAGGAAGAGAAACAGAAAGCCAGCGCTTCTTCTTAGAATATAAAAACGGAGACAAGCAGATTAGAGTAAGTGATCTGATTGGCGGCAGAGGTCTTATTATTGGAAGAGACGAGTTGCCGTCAGGAAAAATCATAGGTTTATCTGTCCAAATGGGCCAAAACCACCTGCTCTATCAGGAGAAAAAAGCGTATGCTATGCCATTGGCTAATATGACCGACCCAAACATTTCTTTGGAAGTGGATTTGGAGTTGGAGGCTGGCATCGCCTATGATTTGGTGTTGGACCTGGATCTAGAGAAATCTATCATTCAAAAATCTGCCTCGCCGCTTCAATTGCAATTGGACCCCTATTTTTCAGTAGTGGATGGAGTCACTGCCGGGGAAGTATCAGGAACTGTTACGCCACTTACCTTAAAGCCAGCGATCTACTTGATCCAAGGTACCGATTCCATAAGTACCCACCCCAACACTTCCGGAATCTATATTTTCCGTGTTTCTCCAGGTATTTATTCGATTTATTTTGACCCGAAAGACTCAAGATATTCCTCCACTACTTTGACAAATGTCCCTGTCGAAACGGGAAAAACTACAGAAATTCCGCTTTATACTTTTAAGCTAAAGCCATGAGCTCTGCAGACTCAAAATTCATGGAGCGGGCTTTGGAGCTTGCTGCCTTTGGGTTGGGGACGGTTAGCCCAAATCCAATGGTAGGCTGCGTGATTGTTTATGAAAATAAGATTATTGGGGAAGGCTATCATCAGAAATATGGCGAGGCCCATGCTGAAGTCAATGCAATAAATGCCGTAAAAGACCAATCACTTCTAAGTCAAGCAACCGCCTATGTGACCTTAGAGCCTTGCGCACACTGGGGCAAAACTCCACCTTGCGCCAATTTATTGGTCGAGAAAAAAATTAGAAGAGTTGTAATCGCCGCTGTAGATTCAAATCCTTTGGTTGGGGGAAAAGGAATTAAAATTCTTCAAGATGCCGGTATCGAAGTGGTTGTTGGAGTCCTAGAAAAAGAGGCTAGAATTCAAAATAAGCGGTTTTTTACTTTTTTAGAGAAAAAGCGACCTTATGTCATATTGAAATGGGCGGAGACTCAAGACGGTTTTGTCGCGCGAGCGGATTATTCGTCCAAATGGATTAGTAATTCTTCCAGCAGACAACTAGTGCATAAATGGAGATCGGAAGAAGATGGAATTCTTGTTGGCAAAAA
>JAHEBE010000204.1 GCA_024642365.1 Algoriphagus sp. | reverse complement strand
CCCAAGTACTTGAGGTACATGTCCACTGCCGACTTTCCGTCAATCGCATATAAAAGTTTACCCTTGCTTTGGGTTACTTTCCTGGAGATCCCCAATTTTTTCCATCCTGTGATGGCCATTCCATTCAAGGAAACTCTATCAGAATCCAGAATTAGGGTAACAAGACCATGATTTGTTTCTTGATTTTGGGTAAATACGGTTGTTCCTGTTAAAGTCAAATCATCACCTGCCATACCTCCAAAAAATATCTTTTCCCGACCCATAGCTTCTGAGAGCTCATGAACCAAGGTTACTCCGTCAAACATTTCTGCTGCTGTAACACCGGTACTGCAAACGATCAGGGCAGGATTGGAAAATTTGCCAAGGGCGGAAATTGCCAACTGCTTGGCCGCTTCCTCAATGCTTTTCTGTCCTATTTCCTCCAATAAAATTGAATAGGCTTCTCGTGCCAAATCCATCAACAAAATGACTATTTCACCTTTGCTTTGATGGCCATTGACAAACTCACCGCAGGAAGTCGCTCCAAAAACATCGATATTATATGTAGCAAGTATTTGAGTTACTGCTTTTCGATCCTGCTTTATTGAAATAAAGACAATTCCCAGAGTAGGGACAAAATCATCACTAAGAGCTGCATTTAATGCAGTCTGAATCTCTTCAGGGGATTTTCCGAAAATAGATTTTGATTTCATAGGCTTAACTTGATGATAAATTTAGCTCCCTCATTGGTGGAGGTTTCTAGGGCAAGTTCTCCCCCATGTGCTTTCACAATATCATAAGATAAGGATAATCCCAATCCAGTCCCAGAGCCAGTGGGTTTGGTCGTAAAGAAAGGTTGGAAGATTTTTTCTTTGATGGAGTCGGGGATGCCAGAGCCGTTGTCTTGGACTGAAACCTCGATCCCATCTTCGGTTTTTTTCGTGCTTACAATTACTTGAGGATTATAGTCATCCTCCCGATAGCTATCGGGATCCTTTTTTGCTTTTTCATTCACTGCGTAAAACCCATTGTTGATCAGATTCAGCAGCACTCTGCCGATATCCTGCGGGATGACTTCTACCTTTGGAAGGTTGGGATCAAAGTCTGTGGAAACGTCTGCATTAAAGCTTTTGTCTTTGGCTCGAAGCCCGTGATAGCTTAGTCGTAGATATTCATCAGCAAGCGCATTGAGGTCAGTCAGCACTTTCTCCCCTGTGCTCTTTCGGCTATGCTCGAGCATGCCTTTGACGATATCCCCAGCTCGCTTGCCGTGGTGGTTAATTTTCTCAGAGTTTTCAGCAAGGTCTTTAAGTATAGCTTTTGTCTCTTCTATATCTCCTTTTTCCAATTCCTCGTTCGCTTCTTCGATAAGTTCTTTATTTACTTCGGAGAAGTTATTTACAAAATTCAGCGGGTTTTGGATCTCATGGGCTATACCGGCGGTGAGTTCACCGAGAGAAGCCATTTTTTCTGATTGGATAAGTTGGGATTGGGTTTGCTTGAGTAGTTCCAGCGCATCAGTTACCTCTTTATTTTTTGAAGCCAATCTGGCGTTGGACTTTTGCTTGTTGAAAATGGCAATACCTAATGTTATGGCAAATAAGCCAAGCAAGGCAGTGATGCCGTAGAGATAGTATTTGACCTTTTCATTAATCTCTTCCTTTGCTTTTAGAACAGCGATGTCATTTTCATTTTCCTGGATTTGCTTTTCTATTTCAAAACTCAAGGTTTTGGTGGCATCGGATTCTTGTTTGATCAGTTTCATTAACTGTAACACCTCAGATTGAACGTCAAACCCCTCTTTGTATTTGCCAGCCGCAGCAAAAGCCTGTGCCAACAATTCTAATTCAATAAGAAGGGACTTTCTATTGGAAATTGAACGTAGCTCTTGGATTTCGGGAAGTAATAATTCCACCGCAGCCAAGGGTTCATTTTGAGTGTAAGCAACCTTGGCAGCATAGTAATTTGGGATTAGCTCACCAATGGGGCCAGTAGTCTGAAGATTTTTTTCTTCCTTTAGTCTTTTTGCCTTTTCAAAATAATAGGCGGCCGAATCATTTTGTATATCGATAAAATATTTGCCCCTTTCCAAATAATACCAGGCATAGTACTCATTTAGTTCAATCTTGGATAAAAGCTTAAACTCATCATTATCTTTATTTTCATATTGACCTAAAATTTCCGCAGCCTTATCGAAATAATACAGACTGCTATCTTTTTCTAATGCCACGCTGGCCCTGCCTATGAGTACATAAAGCAAGAGTCCATCTGTATAAAGCATTGGTGCTTTTAACTTTTCGTATTCAATTAAGGATAATTTTAGGTAGTCCAGAGCTTGCGAATTGTCATTATTTTCAGAGGTAATGATTCCCAATTGACTATACCGGTTTGCTTTCCCAGATGTTCCAAGCAAAACATTTAAGGTGTCGTTTGCCGAATTATCGTCCAGATAGCTTAGTGATTTTAATACATAATATTCGGCCTTGTCTGCCAATCCCATTCGGGTATAAAAGCCCGGCAACACGCTGTAAACTACTGAAAGCACCTCTGGATCTCCTCCCTTCTCAAAGAAGTTGGCCAACGCAGTGTAATAGGTAATTCCTTCATTGATCAAGCCCAAGTTTCTATAAGGCAGCCTACCCTCGCGGATCACTTCAATTAATGTCTTTTTACATTCATAGGAATACTTGGTCTTATTCGCTTCGATAAAATCTTTGGTAAACCGGATCAAGTCTTCATTTGGAACCCTTTCCAGGGAGAAATGGCTTAGAAAAAAAACCTTGATCAATTCGTAATATTCCTTGTCCGAAAGAATCGATTTTATTCTTTCAAATTCTTCACTAATCGCTTTATTTTCCATGAGGACCTCTTGCCTATTGCTTTGGAGAATTTCAACTGCAAGTTGGTAATGGGAGGTAGCCTGTTGGTTGTCAGCCATAATTTGATTCAGCTGATCAAGAAGTAATTCACTGACCTTTTCCCTTTCTTGTGCCAATGCGGAGAAAGAAAAAAAGAATGTCAATAAAAAAGCTATCCCTACTACTTGATAAAAAATCCTGATTTTTTGGCCCATGGTAAATCCTTAGTTTGGTAAGTGTATAAAAAATGTGGTTCCCTCTCCTTCCTTACTTTCCACCCTCAACTCCCCTCCATGCGCCTTCACGATATCATAAGATAACGATAATCCAAGACCTGTTCCCGATCCAGTAGGTTTGGTGGTAAAGAAGGGTTGGAAGATCTTTTCTTTGATGGAGTCGGGGATACCGGAGCCGTTGTCTTGGACTGAAATCTCAACTCCTTTTTCTGTTGTCTTAGTGCTGACAATTACCTCGGGTTTGGATCCTTTCTCCAGATAGCTATCGGGATCCATTTTTGCCTTTTCATTCACCGAGTAAAAAGCATTATTAATCAGATTCAGCAGCACTCTGCCAATATCCTGAGGGATGACTTCTACTTTCGGAAGGTTGGGATCAAAGTCTGTAGAAAAGTCCGCATTAAAGCTTTTGTCCTTGGCTCGAATGCCATGGTAACTTAGTCGTAGAAATTCATCTGCCAAGGCATTGAGATCTGTTGGTTCTTTCTTCCCTTCACTCTTCCGGCTGTGCTCGAGCATTCCTTTGACGATAGCTCCTGCACGCTTACCATGATGGTTGATCTTTTCTGAATTTTCACCCAAATCATTTAAAATAGCTTTGGTCTCTTCGATATCACCTTTGGCTAGTTCCTCTTTGGCTTCTTCTACAAGTTCCTTATTCACTTCAGAGAAATTATTTACAAAGTTCAAGGGGTTTTGAATTTCATGGGCAATGCCTGCGGTGAGCTCGCCCAGTGAAGCCATCTTTTCTGATTGTATTAGTTGGGCTTGAGTGGATTTTAAATTGGAAAGTGTGCTTTCTAATACTTTATTGGCTATTTGTTTTTGACGATTATTACGATAAAAAATAAATGCAATTAATAGTAATACTGCTAAGCCGGTCAGTAAAGACAATTGCCTGATTCTGTTCTTTTCGGCAAGCTTTAACTCATTTTCTTTTTGCAGCCTTTCCTGTTCATTTAAAATGATTCGCTGCAGATCCTGTATTTTTTTTATACCCGTCAGACTGTCGCGCTGGACATTGGCTAAAGTCAGATACTTGTAGGCATTTTCAAAATCGGATTGCTCTTTATATACTTCGCTTATTAATAAAGATGCATCGTTCAGAACTTTTTTAAAGTAAATAGGTCTTGCTATTTGCATTGCATTTCCTGCATATTTCATAGTGGAATCTGGAAGCTTCATTTCATGATATAGCTTGGCCATAAATAGATTATTCATCGCAAGATTCCTTTGATCGTTATCAATTAAGGCTTCTTCTATTCCCTTTTTATAAAACAATAGAGCCTTATCAGGTTCGCCGTTTAACTTGTGCGCATTCCCCATTCTGAACATCATTTCAGCTCGAACAATTAAAGTTCTTGCCGTATCTTTTAAGGACGCATCATAAACAATTTGTTGGAAATAGAGAGCCGAATCAGCAATGCCCATTAACTCATATATATTGCCAATATTGGATACTGTATTAAGTACATTACCTCCAAATTCTGTATCTCCAATCAAAAATTGTTCTTTAGATAAATTATAGTATTCAATGGCTTTTCTATAATCGGCCATTTCCATATAAATATTCCCGATTCGGTTATATACATGGCCTTTTGGTTTAGCATTGTTCTTTATTTTTTCTATTATTTTAAGCGCCTCAAATGCATATTGAAATGATTGTGGCAAATTTCCACTCTCAAGAGCATTAGCACTTTTCAAAGTTATTAAGTAGGAACTATACGAAGGTAAATTCAGCTTATTTGCCACTGTAAGGGCCTTATCTGCATAGAAGTTTGAAGAATCAATATTTGAAAATCGATATCCAGAACCCAGGGTCGCATATAATCTAATGCGGGTTGAATCATTGTTGACTGTTTCTAATTCTTTTTTTAATTCGAGTATCTCTTCACCGGACATCTGCCCCCAGACTGAGAAAACAAGACTAAAAAAGAAAAAAACACATACTCCTATCCCTTTCATACATTCTGGATTAAATAGGTAAAGTTATTTTAAAAATAGTTCCTGCTTTCCCGGCAGCCAGGTCTTCTCCATCCGCAGTCTTTACTTTCAACTCCCCACCATGCGCCTTTACAATATCATAGCTTAAAGACAATCCCAAGCCAGTTCCCGAGCCTGTCGGCTTGGTAGTAAAGAAAGGCTGGAAGATCTTGTCCGTGATCGATTCTGGAATACCCGAACCATTATCTGAAACGGATATTTCTACCGCATTTTTGGTCTTTTTGGTGGATACAATTACTTCTGGCTTATACCCTACGTCACCCTGAGCTTGTCGAAGAGTTGCCTTCTCGTTTACTGCGTAAAAAGCATTATTGATAAGATTCAGTAAAACACGCCCGATATCCTGAGAGACCACTTCCAACCGGGGAAGTTCAGGGTCAAAGTCTGTTTTGAAGTCAGCATGGAAGCTTTTGTCCTTGGCTCGAATGCCATGGTAACTTAGTCGTAGAAATTCATCTGCAAGCGCATTGAGATCTGTGGAGACTTTCTCCCCCGTGCTCTTGCGACTATGCTCCAGCATGCCTTTGACGATGTCCCCAGCTCTCTTACCGTGATGGGTGATTTTTTCTTCGTTTGTCTCTATATCGTTCGCGATGAACTTGATTTCTTCAAGATCACCTTTTTCGATTTCTTCTTTCAATTCTGCAATCAGTTCTCGATTGAGTTCAGAAAAGTTATTCACAAAATTCAGCGGGTTTTGGATCTCATGGGCGAT
>JAHEBE010000203.1 GCA_024642365.1 Algoriphagus sp. | reverse complement strand
TATCAAGGAAACGTATTCCAAACCAATCCATATTGGGCTGCCTATCAGTGGGGTAGATTAGATATCACAGATCGGGTATTTGGTAACATGTCACTTAGATATGATTTTACTGATTGGCTTTATGTTCAAGGTAGATTTGGTACTGACTTCCAAGTAAGGGGAGAAGATTCCTATGAAGGATACGGAACTGCCTTTAAACCAAGAGGTAGCTACAATACGTCTTCTAGAACTTTGCGAGAAAATAATGCAGACATCATGATCGGTTTTAATAAAACCTTTGGTGATTTTGATGTTGATGGTTTCTTAGGAGGCAATTCACTTAGAAGGGTTGACGAAAGTAAAAGAGGAGGAGGAAATGACCTAGTTGTTCCTTTTTTCCATAGTGTGACTAACGTGGCTGCTCCATCTTTTGGATATGGTTTCTCAGAATTTGGAATTAACTCCATGTACGGTGCAGCGAATGTCGGCTACAAAAACATGATCTTCTTGAATGTCACAGGACGTCAGGACCAATTCTCAACTCTAGCCCCGGAAAACAGCAAAATATTCTACCCTTCAGTAGGTATGAGTGCTGTAATTTCGGATATGGTTAAAATGCCTGATTTCTTCACTTTCGTGAAATTGAGAGGTGGATGGGCACAAGTAGGTGGCGGTGGACCAAATCCATATGCACTGAACTTGACATATGGACTAGTAGGCGCAGGCCATATTGGCGGAGCTAGCTTAGGCCAAATCAACAATGGTTCTATTCCTAACCCTAATCTTGGCCCTTATTTATCCTCAGAGTGGGAGATTGGTACAGATATCAGGTTTTTGGAAAATAGAATCGGATTGGATGTGGCTTATTACAAAAGAAGAACCTCAGATGATATCTTGAATACAGGTATTTCAGCAACTTCCGGATTTGGATCTACTACAGTTAATATCGGTGAACTTGAGAATAAAGGAATTGAATTACTCTTAAACGTTACTCCTTTTGTAGGGAATTTCAGATGGGATATATCATTCAACTATGCACAAAACATCTCTGAAGTATTGAGCCTAGGTACAAATGCTGCTGGTGACCCAATTGAGTTTATCAACTTGGACGAGTCTAGAGTTAGAAGAGAGCGAATCCGCCATATCGTTGGAGAACCTCTTGGAATGATTACTGGCTTTAAGCACCTTCAAATCAATGGACAACCAGTTTATGATGCTAATGGGTACCCAGTGACTACTTCTGGCTATGAAACTATTGCAGAAGGTCGTCATCCAGTATCTGGCGGTATTACTAATACCTTCTCCTACAAAGGTTTCAGAATGATGTTCTTGGTTGACTTTAGATCAGGAGGATCCATGATGTCAGGAACTAATTATTTTGCTTACCAATATGGTTTGCATAAAAATACCCTAGAGGGTAGAGACGGAAATTTGACAGTGACTGGTGTAACTCGTGAAGGAGCCCCAGGTACTTGGACAATTCCTGCTAGCACGACTGATCCGACCAAATATTTGATCGACAATTATTGGCAACAATATGCTCAGGTCTCTGAGAATGTAGTTTATGATGCTTCATTTGGAAAGCTCCGTGAATTCTCTTTTGGATACACTTTCACAAGAAAAACTTTAGAGAAGACACCATTCCAGTCGCTTTCACTTTCAGTAGTGGGTAGAAATTTGGCGATCCTTTGGTCAAATGTTCCAAATCTAGATCCTGAAGCTGCTTATACTACTTCTGGTAACTCACAAGGATTGGAGTTTTTCTCAGTTCCTGCAAACAGAAGCATTGGATTTAACTTATCTGCTAACTTCTAAGACCGAAGGTTTAACCTAAAAAAAGAAATGATGAGACTAAGAAATAAAATAACCGGTCTAATGCTAGGAGCTTTGCTACTAGGAACTTCTTGTAATGAGCAAGATCTTTTAGACCTTAATATCAACGAAAACGCTGTTGAAAATATAGATATGCGGTATTTGTTCTCACTTGGTACGCTTCGTATCGGTGGAGAATATGAAAATACCAGAGCGAATATGCTCTATGCAGCTACTATGATTCAACACACGGCATCTACTGCTGGCTACTTCAGCGGTGATAAATACTTCTACAGCGCACAGTATAGTGGTGCCTATATGGAGCGGCATTTTACCGACGTGATCCGATTATTTTCGCATGTAATCACCAAGACGAAAGATGTCCCAGCTGAGGCAAATATCAATGCGGCAGCAACCATACTTCGTGTATTTGATTTGCTTCGAATGACAGATATGTATGGAGATATTCCATATACTCAAGCTGGATACGGTTTGGAAAGTGAGGAAAATTGGTTCCCTACTTATCAGCCTCAGAAGGAAGTGTATACCTTGATGATTGCTGATCTGAAAGCAGCTAGAGATAAATTCTCTCCTTCTGCCCGTGCATTGGGCAATCAAGATTTCCTATATAATGGAGATGTTGCCAAGTGGAAGAAGTTTGCAAACTCACTTTTGATGAGAATGGCAATGCGAATGAGTAAAGTGGATGCAGCCACAGCACAGGCAGTATTTACCGAAGCGAATACAAACGGAGCTTTCGCGAGCAATGATGACATCGCTTACATTAAATATGCTCCAGGACCTCAAGGTGTCAATAGAAATGGTTTAAATGATGGCTATTGGAATACATATAAGTACTCCAGAGATTGTAAAATTTCAGCTACGTTCTTAAACTGGATGAAAGCAAACAAAGATCCTCGTATGATGATCATCACTGGAGGTGTTGGGAATCCTGACGATGCTTCAACTTGGATCACTGATCCAACAAAGCAGATCGGACTTCCTAATGGATATACTTCTTCTAATCTTGCGCCTGCTGTTCCTCCTGGAACATTAGATAAATTCAGCGTTGTTCAGCAAAATTTCTCAATGTTGAATTTGAAGTACTTGGATTGGGAAGATCCTTATTACTTGATTACTTATGCTGAAGTAGAATTAATGCGAGCAGAAGCTGCTCTGAAAGGTTGGATTTCTTCCAATGCAGCTACGCACTTCAATAATGGTGTAACAGCAGCGATTTCATCTTGGGTTTTATTTGATCCTTCTTTTGCAAAGACTGGCCCCGAAATCCAGTCTTATATTGCAGGTCGTGGTTTTGATGCTGCTTCTGCTACGGACAAGCTTCGATTGATCGGAGAAGAATATTGGGCAGCAACCTATTTGAATGACATTGAATCTTGGTCTAACTGGAGAAGAACTGGTTACCCTGCTTTGACTCCAACCAAAGATCCAAATGCATTCGAAGGAAACTTTATCCCAAGAAGATTGAGATACTGGGAGTCTGAAATTGGAGCAAATCCAGAAAACTATCAGGCTGCTACTTCCCGAATGGGAGGAGATCTCTTCGCAACCAAAGTATGGTGGGACGGAGGAAAATAACCTAGAATTCAGATTAAATTAGATAGATTACCGATAGAGGTCTTGGATATTCCGGACCTCTATCTTTTTCTTAAACAACCCCAGAAAACCATGCGCTCTTTCATTTTCATATTCCTGCTCTTATTCAAAATTCAAGATGGGTTTGCTCAAGAAAAAAAATCAGAAGTAGTGATCGGATATATCGCGAGTTGGAAAGGAATAGAAACTGAAAAAATACCGGCAGAAAAACTCACCCATATCAATTATGCTTTTGCCAATGTAGCCAATGGCATCGTGACTTCGGGAGAGGGTTTAGCCGAGCGAGACAGCATTAACTTTTTAAAACTTTATTCTTTAAAATCCAGGAACCCAGAACTCAAAATTTTGGTCTCAATAGGTGGGTGGACTTGGTCCAAGGGATTTTCTGATGCAGCTCTGACTCCAGAAAGCAGAAAGATTCTCACAGAGTCAGGAATAGATTTTTTGATCAAACACCAGTTGGATGGGTTAGACTTTGATTGGGAATATCCTGCCCTCCAAGGTGATAATAATGTAGTGCGAGATGAGGATCGGGAAAATTTTGTAGCCATGCTTAAAAGCTTTCGCGAGGCTTTAGATTCTCTAGGTGCTTTACATAATAAACACTACCTCAGTACAATTGCTTCAGGGGGATTTAGAAAATACCTTGAGGTCAATGACCTTCGAACAGCGGCCCAGTATTTGGATTTAATTAACATCATGAGTTATGATCTTTTTGGCGCTGGAGATAAAATTGCCGGTCACCATGCGAATCTTTCCAAAGGAAATCAGGCATTAATGCCAGAATCAAAGAGAGATCGCTCCGTGAAATCGGCCGTTTTGGAGCATATTGAATTCGGTGTGCCCCGGGAAAAAATAGTAGTAGGAATTCCATTTTATGGAAAACGTTGGAAAGAGGTAGGTCCGGAAAATAATGGGCTTTACCAGTCGGGAGTTTTTGATCGGGGACTTTCGCAAGATAAAATTCACCAACTTCAAGGCGATGAAAGCTATCGTGAATTTTGGGATACCGGAGCGGAGAATGCTTTTTTATATTCGAGTGAAAAGAAAGAATGGGTGACCTTTGAAAGTCGAAGATCGATTGAACATAAAATTCATTTTGTGAAAAAAGAACAGCTTGCAGGCGTGATGTTCTGGGAGCTTTCAGAGGATCCATCAGGTTCTTTGCTTGATGCCATTGATATCAACTTGAAGCGATCAATAGAAGATTTTAAGTTGTTTAAGTAGTTGAGTAGAATTTAAAAATCCATGAAATTAATAGGAGTAGATATTGGAGGTTCTCATATAGCTGCGGCTGCCCTTAATTTTTCTGATGGTCAAGTCAGTCTGAACGATTTTCAAGAATCTGAAATAGACACATATCAAACTGCTACAAAAATAATTACTGATTGGGCTGAGCTTATAAAAGCTGTTGCAAATGGTGAACAAACTTATCAAGTGGGCATCGCCATGCCAGGGCCTTTTGATTATGAAAATGGAATTTCTTTGATCCAAGATCAGGGGAAAATGAAATCATTATTCAAGCTAAATGTGAAGAATTTGCTAGCCGAATCCCTTTCGATTTCGCCTGATTCCATTCGATTTACCAATGATGCGGAGGCCTTTTTACTTGGAGAAAGTTCTGTGGGTTCTGGATCAAATTTTGAAAATTCTATTGGGCTAACATTAGGAACAGGGCTTGGCTCAGCGATCAAAGTGGGCGATGTCGTGAAAGATGCTAAACTCTGGACTGCTCCTTTTCGATCGGGAATCGCAGAGGATTATTTAGGAACAGCCTGGTTTGTAAAAGAATCAAAAACGAGATTTAATTTAGATATATCTGGAGTTAAGGAATTAATCGACTTGGAAGAGTATTCAGAGCAAGCTAATTTGATATTTGAGACTTTTGGAAAAACCTTGGCAGAATTTCTTTTTCCTTACTTAATTAGACTACAAACAGATGTGGTCATTCTAGGAGGGAAAATTTCACTTTTGAACGATCGATTCCTTCCAGCTGCTACTCGTTATTTGATCAATAAAGGCTATCCAGTTCAATTCAAACATGCTGCTTTGGGCGATAATGCAGCGTTAATTGGTGCCTGCCAATCATTTATTTCAAACAATTGATGAAAAAGATATTCTTACTATTTCTACTTGGTTTTTCCGCTGCTTATGTATTTCCTAATGTTGCCAATGCACAGGAAAACTATGAACTGATTATCGTAGGTGGAGGTGCTAGCGGCACTGCTGCGGCCATTACAGCAGGTAGGTTAGGTACAAAGACCTTACTCATTGAGGAAAGCACTTGGCTAGGTGGAATGCTAACTGCTGCAGGAGTATCAGCCATTGACGGTAATGATAAAATTTCAGGCGGAATTTATGGTGAATTCAAGCATCGCTTGGAAACCT
>JAHEBE010000016.1 GCA_024642365.1 Algoriphagus sp. | reverse complement strand
TAAAAAAACGCTTTCCCTCCGGGAAAGTAAATGTGATCACTCGAAATTATGCTATTGGAGCGGATGCTTTCAAAAAGAAATTTGGGTTAAAAGACGGAGGGGATGATTTTTTGATCTGCACCAAAAGTGAAAGCGGTTATAAAGTCTTTTGGTGTAAGCTCGCCAAATAAAAAAAGTGAAGAATTACTCCTTCACTTCTTCATAATCGACGTATTCGCCACCTTCGATATCTTTTTGCCGTTTTTGCTCATGCTCTTTTGGAATAAAATCCACATTGACTCCCTCCTTTTTTCGGCCAGCTTGCTGTTGAGCACGCATTTGTTCTTTTTGCGCCTCATTTACCTGCTGCGCGAATTTTGCCAACTTAGTTCGCAAGAAATAGCGAATGAGTTGGCCCAAAAGCCAACCCACTCCTAGAAATATGATTAAAAACTTTAACAATGTTTTTTCTTTTTAGCTTTTCAAATTATCTACTCAAATAGAGGTTTCGCTCTGAGTATATTTTCAAGAAGTAATCATCCATCAAGTCATCTATAAAATAAATTGCTTCTCCAGTTGACTTCATCTCAGGGCCTAACTCCTTATTTACATTCGGAAATTTATGGAATGAGAATACTGGCTCCTTGATTGCATAGCCTTTCTTGTAAGGTTGGAAGTTAAAGTCAGTTACTTTTTTCTCACCCAACATCACCTTTACGGCGTAGTTAACATAAGGTTCCTTATATGCCTTGCAAATAAAAGGCACAGTACGCGAAGCCCGAGGGTTTGCCTCAATGATGTAAACTTTATCGTTTTTGATTGCAAATTGGATGTTGATCAAACCTACAGTCCGCAGTGCCAAGGCAATTTTATGGGTATAAGTCTCAATCTGACGAATCACAAGATCTCCCAAGTTATATGGAGGAAGCACCGCGTAGGAATCTCCTGAATGGATTCCTGCTGGCTCGATATGTTGCATGATGCCGATGATGTAGACATTTTCTCCATCACAGATCGCATCTGCCTCAGCCTCTATTGCTCCTTCCAGGAAATGATCCAGAAGAATTTCATTATTCGGAATATCACGGAGTACATTGACCACATGCTGCTCCAACTCTTTCTCGTTGATCACGATTTTCATCCCTTGGCCACCCAATACGTAGGAAGGTCTTACCAAAAGCGGGAAGCCAATCGTCTTGCAAAGTTCCAAAGCTTCATCGGTATTGTGAATCGTCCCAAATTCTGGGTATGGCACCTCTAATTCTTTGAGTAAGGAAGAAAATCTTCCTCGGTCTTCTGCCAAATCAAGTGCTTCGAAGCTGGTACCAATGATTTTTATCCCATATTTCTCGAGCTTTTCTGCGAGTTTCAAGGCTGTTTGCCCTCCAAGCTGCACAATTACCCCAATCGGATTTTCATGCAAAATGATTTCATAAATATGCTCCCAGAATACCGGTTCAAAATATAATTTATCAGCGATGTCGAAGTCCGTAGACACCGTCTCAGGATTACAATTGATCATGATGGTCTCGTAGCCACATTCTTTAGCTGCCAACACGCCATGCACGCAAGAATAATCGAATTCGATTCCTTGGCCTACTCGATTGGGTCCGGAACCTAAGACCACAACTTTTTTTCGATCCGATCTTACTGATTCATTTTCCTCTCCAAAAGAAGAGTAATAATATGGAGTTTGGGCCTCGAATTCCGCTGCACAGGTATCTACCAATTTGTACACTCGCTTGATTCCCATTTCTTGGTAGCGTTTGTCAAAAACTTCGCTTTCTAAACAATCTAACAAATGTGCAATCTGTCGATCAGCATAGCCTTTTTTCTTAGCTAGCTCCATCAATTCAACAGGAATCGAATCTAAATCGTATTTTTCAATCTCTCCTTCGAGATGAATTAATTCTTCTATTTGCTTCAAGAACCACTTGTCAATTTGAGTCAGATCATGAATGGTTCTGAAAGAAATTCCAAGTTTGAAGGCATCATAAACGTGAAACAATCTGTTCCAGCTAGGATTTGCCAACGAGTAAAGGATTTTATCTTGGTCACGCAATTCCTTTCCGTCTGCACCTAAACCATTTCGCTTAATTTCAAGGGATTGACAAGCTTTCTGAAGGGCTTCCTGAAAGTTCCTTCCTATTCCCATCACTTCTCCAACTGCCTTCATTGAAAGCCCCAATCGACGATCAGAACCTTTGAATTTATCAAAGTTCCAACGTGGGATCTTCACAATTACATAATCAATCGTTGGTTCAAAATAGGCTGAAGTAGTACCTGTGATGGAGTTAGTCAACTCATCCAGATTATATCCTATTGCGAGTTTCGCAGCGACTTTAGCAATTGGGTATCCGGTCGCTTTGGAGGCGAGGGCTGAAGATCTGGATACCCGAGGGTTAATCTCGATTCCAATGATTTCGGAATTATCATGACTTACTGCAAACTGCACATTACATCCACCTGCAAAATTCCCGATGCTATTCATCATCGTGATTGCATAATTTCTCATGCGCTGATAAGTCGTGTCAGGTAAGGTCATCGCCGGTGCAACCGTGATGGAATCTCCTGTGTGGACTCCCATCGGGTCGAAGTTTTCTATCGAACAAATCACAATCATGTTGCCGATATTGTCACGCATCACTTCGAGCTCGTATTCTTTCCAGCCCATGATACTTTGCTCAATAAGCACTTCATGCACTGGGGATGCTTGTAATCCAGCAACCAAATAATTTTCAAAATCTTCTTCTTTTTCCACAAAAGCTCCACCTGCGCCACCAAGGGTGTAGGAAGCTCGAATGATCAATGGAAATCCAATTTCCTGTGCAATTTCTTTTCCTTGAAGGAAAGAAGTAGCTGTTGCACCTTTACATACACCAACACCGATTTTTTCCATCAATGCCTTGAATTTTTCCCGATTCTCAGCAGTATCAATGGCGTCGATATCAACACCAATCATATGCGTATTGAATTTTTTCCAAATTCCTGCTTTATCACAATCAATGGCTAGATTCAATGCAGTCTGCCCACCCATAGTTGGTAGCACAGCATCAATATCCGGATGCTCAGTTAGAATTTTTACAATTGACTTCTTTTCCAATGGAAGCAAATACACATTATCCGCTGTCACAGGATCGGTCATAATGGTCGCAGGATTCGAATTTATCAGCGTGACTTTAATCCCTTCTTCACGAAGAGAACGTGCCGCCTGAGAACCTGAATAATCAAATTCACAAGCTTGACCGATAACGATGGGACCAGAACCAATGAGGAGAACGTGCTTGATGCTACTGTCTTTAGGCATTAGATAGGGAGGTTGAAGAGAAAGTTTTACTTAAGTCCAAATTGGGGCAAAATTATAAAAATATTCCAAAGGGACATGGTTAAAAATAAGATAATCGGAAACGAACACATTTACTGCATGTAAATACATGGTTGAAATTACCGATTAACTTATTGATATTCAGCACTTATTAATAACAATAGACCCCTTTTATTTTTTAAGCATAAGCCAACCTTTTGGATCGACAATCGGAAGAGTTGTACTGGCAATTAAAATTGGCTTTTTACTAAGTGATACTACTTCTACTCCATTTTCAGTTTGGATTTCCACTGGTAAGGTAAAATCTATCCCATCCAAAGAGATTTCATATCCTTTTTTCCCCTTTTTAGAAATTTTTACTTCCGGAACACTAGTCGTGTATAAATAAAGCTGAAAAAATCCATTCAAATCTTTTCCGGTGTAAGCATTAACAAAATCTATAAAATCCTCTGTGTTCACTTGATTTTCATAGGTGAACCGAGCATCACCGCCAAATGCTTTCAACATTGGAAAGAAAACATCATCACCTAATATCCATCTCAACGAATGCATCACATATGCCCCTTTAGTATAGATTTCAGAATGATAGGCTTCTTCTTCAGTGCTATTAACAGGACTGACTACGGGCTTGGCATGGGGAATTTGTCTTAATGTGTTTTTTGCGTTGGCAAAATAAGCTTCTTCCCCACCATGCTCCCAAAAGAACATCCAGTCTCCGAATGCAGTAATGCCTTCATGAATCCAAAAATCAGCCCAATCTCCAACTGATACTTTATTCCCGTACCATTCATGGCCGAGCTCATGATGCAATAGATTATCGTAATTCACCTTCCCCATTCGAACGTATTGGAAATTGTTACCGTAGGCATTGATGGTTTGATGTTCCATCCCGAGGTAAGGCGTTTCCACGATTGCAATTTTATCTTTAGGCCAGGGATAAGCTCCAAAATATTTCTCATGGGTTGCAGTGGATACTTTTAGTACTTCTAAGATTTCTTTGGCTTTCGCTTTATTTTCTTGAAGGACCCATACATGCATAGGAATGTCTTCTCCTGATATTGATTTATAAATCACTTTTTCCTCCTGAAAAACACCCATGGTAAAATTGATTCCATAATTATTAATGGGGTAATCGGTGTTCCAATAGTAGGTTAATTTATCCCCATTCTTTTCGGTTCTTAGGAGTTGTCCATTAGCAGCTACGAAATATGGATTTGGAACTGTAACGGAAAGATTAACTCCATTTGTAGCCTCTGAGGAGGGGTGGTCAAGAGCTGGCATAAAAATTTTTGCTCCCTCACCTTGTGAAGAAAGACCCATCCAATAATTTCCCAATTGATCTATTTCCCATGTAAACCCTCCTTCCCAAGGCGGATTTTGGGCGATTGGGGTCTTCCCCTCATAGCTGATCACCACAGATTGGCAAGTACAGTCAATGACTTGAATATCTAAAAGATCGTTTTGATGAGTAAACTCTACCTCCACCTCATTCATTTTGACACTTGATACTAGGTAATCATTGATGAGGTCAAGACGAAGGACTTCTAGTTTTTCAGGTGCAGAAAAAGTTACCGTACTTTTCCCTTTGATGGATTGTGACTCTGGAAGAAGCTCGATCTCAAGTTGATAGTGATGTATTTTAAATTGCTTTTGAAGTGGATCCATTGGTCCGCCCCAGTCCCAATTTTGACTAAAACAAACCGAACTAGACAAGAAAAGGCACAATGAAAAGAGAAAAAGTTTTTGCATAGATTTTTAATTTGATGAAAATAGAGGTCAAAAAAAGCCCAATTCTTGGGCCTTATGATCATTTTTCAGAAATCCGATCTTTTAATTTGCTTGGGAGATCGTGTAGTTTTTTCATTTTAAGCGAAAGTAATATTGCTATTATTCCGAGTAGAATAAATATCAAAGCCGTGATTGTCACCAAAGTCATTCCTATGATTTCAGGATTCCAGATCAAAAGGAAAGACAGAATCATGCCGCCAATACTCAAATAAAGAATAGACTGATATTCCGAACCGGTTTCCTTCAAATTGAACGCAAAGCTAATTCCAGATATAGACCGGAACATCACACCAAAGCCAACATAAAGTGGAAGTGTGCTCATCGAAAGTGCGGGATTTGAAAGCAATAACATTCCAATAAGTGTACTAAATACGCCTGAACCAAAAAACCAGGCCCAGTGATCCAATTCTTTCCTATTGCCGAGAGCAAAGGCCATTTCAGCTATCCCTGCTGTGAGAAATGAAATACTAAAAAACGTCGCCAGTAGAAGGTAGCTTGCAATAGGAGTCCTAAACACCCAGATTCCAAGAAGAATGAAGATCATTCCGATAATGGTCACGAGGTACCAATGATTGATGGCTTTTCGAAAAGATTTTAATGGCTGTGTCATGGTTATTGGGTTAAGTGGTTAATAAAGAAATTTAAGAAAAAACTAAAAATAGGAAAACCTTATCCACAATTTGTTGAATGCTAATCATTTGTCCCAATGGCCATAAAAAATAAAAACCGCTTAAGGCGGTTTTTATTTTTAATCTTCAGTGTAATTAAAGCTATCTACTTGCTCTTTTACCCAGTCTTGGTACTTCCCGCTTCTAAATTCAGTCCAGTCACTTTTATACTTGGACTCATCAATTAAAAACTTGAAGCCAGTTACGGCTTTTGGCTTGCTAAGGGCATTGACTAGATCTTCTGCCAAAGCACGTTCTTTTACCTTTCGGTCCACAAAGTCCTGCATCATCTGATGCTCCTGACTTGGTTCCATTTTGGTAAATTCAGCGTAGTTGTCAGGGTTTTCATCTATTTCGTCCAGAATATCTTCCTCGTCAGGGGTAAGATCATAATTGAAGTAATCTTCATCATCTGGCATCTGGTAGATTTTCTTTTTATCGATCTGATAAAAGCAAATCATTCCTTTCATTAGTTGGTGAGCAAGTTGCTCAACCTCTTTTTCTGTAAGCGAAAGCATTTGTGAGTTAAAGGGTTACGGAAAAATTAGACATTTATAAATGGTCTGGGTATTGCAATTGAAAGACCAATATAAGAGGAATTACGGATTCAAGAGAAAAATTTTACTGAGCAATTCTTGATCAAGGCTATGGCCACCTTCAAAAAAATACTTTTTTACCGGTAAGCCAAGCTTTTTGATCAGTTCTTCCTGTTTTTCAATACTTTCAGGAAGGATCAATTCGTCCTGATTTCCAAGTACCATGGCAAAATCAGTTTTGGCAAATTTAAGGCTTGCTAGTTCCAACTCAAGATCCTCTGCAAAGCCTCCAGCCCACAAAACAAGCTGCGTCACTTCACCCTTCCAATTGCTTGCCCAGCGGGTAGCAGTCGCCGCACCTTGAGAAAAACCTAAGATCCGTAGGGTTGGTTTTTCTTGGTATTCGGCAAGCAATCCATCCACTAACTGATTTAGGTAGCGCTGATTGTTTGCGATGGCAATCTCTCGTTCGTGTCTAGTCATCCAATTTGCGCCAACGCGACCGCGGAATCCTTCTATATAGTTGTAATTAGTTCCTTCTGGGGCTACAAAAAGTCGGTTTGGGTTATCGAATTCCTGAAATTTTCGAATGAAAAATTCAGCCAATTGGCCATACCCATGAAATAAAAGCCAGATTTCCTTTTCCTTAGAGGTAGGTTCATGTGAGACAGAATAGCTGGCTTCGAAGTTAAATTGAATTCGCTTTTTCACCGCTAGCTTTTTAAATCATCAAGTTTCAAGGGTAGCAGATTTTTCACTCCTCTAACCCGATAGACCTGCTCATCAACTCGAAGAATGAGAATAGTCATCGGGGAATCAAACCTTCCCTCCACTTCATTGATACCCTGGAGGCACATACCACAGGGACTTACCGAAGCCCATTGTTGCTCCCCTTTTCTTTTCGCCACAACTGCTATTATTTTTGGAGCAAGATTCGGAAAATTGGCTCCTGCGTAGCCTAATACTAAGCGTTCGGCACAAACTCCCACAGGATAGCTCACATTTTCCTGATTACTTGATTGGTGGATATCCCCATTCTCCAAGGCGATAGCTGCTCCTACTTGAAAATTAGAATAAGGAGCGTAGGCATTTTCACTGATTGATTTCGCTCTGGATAAAACTTTCCGCTCCAAGTCATTCAAATCATTGATTTTAACTAATTCAATTTCAGCGGGAAGTGTAATTATTTCAGCCATCAGTCAGATATGATTTGGGTTTGGAAACGCTCAAATTAAAGAAATGTTCTTTCAAATACCCTACGCTGGTTTTTTCCCTCAAAATATATTAGCCATTTTAGGGGTTGATTAGCACCATATGAAGACTATTTTGATCCTTGGCGGAGGAAAATCCGCCACTTACCTCATCGATTTTTTGGCTGATTCCTGTCAATCTGGTGATCGCAAACTTATCCTAGCTGACCTTGATCCGGTACTTGCCAGCAAAAAATTAAAGGGAAAGCAAAATACCGAGGCAAAGGAATTAAATATTGAAAATTCATCTGAACGATCTGCGCTGATTGCCTCAGCAGATGTGGTGGTATCCATGTTGCCGGCATTTATGCATCCAGTGGTAGCCCAAGAATGTATCAAACAAGAAAAACACTTTTTCTCGGCATCTTATGAATCGGAAGAGATGCAAAAAATGAAAGAAGAAGTTTCTGCCAAGGGCTTGTTTTTTCTGAATGAGTGTGGCTTGGATCCAGGAATCGATCATATGTCTGCAATGCACCTAATCGATCAGGCCAAAGAAAAAGGAGAGGAAATCATTTCCTTCAAATCCTATTGTGGAGGGCTTTTGGCACCGGAAAGCGAGGACAATCCTTGGAAATATAAATTCACTTGGAACCCGCGAAATGTGGTCTTGGCCGGACAAGGAACCTCTCGATACATTGAAAAAGGAGAGCTGAAATTTGTTCCTTACCATCAACTTTACAAACGTTTGGAAACAATTCGCCTCGACCAGGTTGGTGATTTTGATGGCTATCCAAACCGGGACTCCTTGAGCTATCGAAGTGTATATGGCCTTGAAAATATTGAGACTATGCTGCGCGGAACGCTTCGAAGAGCGGGCTATTGTAAAGCTTGGGACGTCTTTGTGCAATTGGGAATGACGGACGACTCTTTCCAAGTGGAATTTCCTACAGGTACTACGCTTCGGCAATTTATAAATTCATTCCTACCCTATGAGAAAGAACTCTCTGTGGAAGAGAAACTAGGAAAAGTAATTCCTGACTTGGATTTCCCAATTTTCGAAAAACTTCAATGGCTAGGTTTTTTTGGGGACAAAAAACTACCTCAAACAAAAGGATCACCTGCCCAATTGTTGCAGGCTATTTTAGAAAAGGATTGGGCATTAGCAGCAGACGACAAAGACATGATCGTAATGCAGCATATTTTTGAAATCAAAAGCGACCAAGGAATTAAGAAGTTGACTTCGAGCCTACTTTGTTACGGGGAGGATGCCATTTACACCGCTATGGCCAAAACAGTCGGACTTCCTTTGGCAATTGCAGTCGATCAGTTTTTGAAAGGGAAAATCACGGTCCGAGGCATGCATGTGCCAGTGATCAAGGAGATCTATCAGCCTATTTTGGAGCAATTGGCATTGGAAGGAATTCGCTTTGAAGAGAAATACAGCTAAAAAGTCAAATCACCCCTCACTTCCTATTTACTTCCCAAAGTAAACAGGTTAGATCTAGTCAGTCGGATTCCAGTCTGAAGGAGGGGAAATTTTGGCACCAGCCACTGTTCGGCAATCATCTGGGATGATGGCTTTGTTTTGGACAAAATCAAGTGCGCTGTTTTTTATGTAAACCCGTTTTTGAGATTCGCCAGCTGCAATAAAATACCCTAAAACCACTTCTTCAGGATCGTCTAGACTGATGATATTCCCTCTGATATTCGCTGGTGGCGGGTCAAATACGGAACCACTAATTTCTGATTGTTGCTTAACCAATCGTAAAAACCGATAGGCTTCCTGGCTAACATTCAGCTGCCGTAAATCAATCCGATAGGTATTCACAAATCGTCGCCCATTGTCTGAAATGAAACCAGCGACCAGTTTTGTACTCAAGCCATTAAAATTATCATCTGAAGTCAAGTAGAAAGCTTGGTTCCCAGTTGTCTCGGTTTGGTAGCAGACGAAGCAGCAATCCTTTGGTGCAGGCTGACGCTCTGGTGGCGGCGTAGTATAGAGATCTGGTCGTGCTTCCAAAACATAGGTTGCCTCAGAATTACGATAATAATAAAAATTATTTTGATCAGCCGGATCATCCAAATCCACTATTAATTGAACTCCAGAGGCATCATTTATTTCACCTTCAACAGGGATCCGCTTCGATTGATAGCTTAAGTTTTTAATCGGAGGGGAAGGATTTACTGTTTCTGGAAAAGAGGTATAAACCTTCCCATCCACGAGTTGTATTTGAAGTGTATAAGCCCGGCCAATAACCGCAGCAAAATTAGCCGGAGTGTCATAATACCCCTGATTGACCTGACTCTCGGTTAGAAAAGTAATATTTCCAAAGTTATCCCTGACGATCACAGTTGCTCCTAGAACAGGTCGAATCAAGCCTTGAAACACACTTCCATAAGTATCGCCCCGAGTCAATCGAATCCGATGAACCTGAGCTTGCGAAGTTATTGTCCCATCAATGGTCAAGTATTGAGGACCTTGTGCCACTTCTACTTCATAGGGGTCAATACATGCCGAAAAGCAAAAAAGGATGAGATAAAAATATTTTTTCAAACAGGTTCAGCTTAAGGATTCCAATCTATTGGAGGGTTAATACTCGCACCTTCTACTACGCGACAATCATCTGGAATAATGGATACGTTTTGTCTAAAATCAAGGTCTGCACCATTGATATAAATCCGCTTACCCTGCTCGCCACCAGCCATAAAATAGCCTAAAACTACCTCCTCAGGATCGTCAAGACTAATCATATTTCCTTTGATATTTGCAGGAGGAGGATCAAATACGGATCCACTGATTTCAGTTTGTTGTTTGACCAATCTAAGAAAACGATAAGCAGCTTGGGAAATACTTATCTGTCGAAGATCTACTCGATAATTCTGGATAAATCGCAAACCATCATCCTCAATAAATCCTGCTGCGATTTTCGTGTTCAAGCCATTAAAATTATCATCTTGAGCTAGGAAAATTCCTTGGTTTCCGACCAATTCGGTTCGATAGCAGGTGCTACAACAGTCTTTTGGCTGAGGATCCCGGCTTGGATTTGAATCGGATGGTCTTGGTGTAAATAATTCAGGACTCGTCTTCAAGACATAAACTGAAGGGTCATTTCGCCAGAAATAAAAGTTATTTTGATCTGCAGGATCATCAATCGAAGCAATCAATTGAACTCCTGACCTTGGATTGATTTCCCCTTCGACCGCAATTTTCACTACTTGGTAAGTCAACTCCTTGATTGGAGGAGCAGATTCAATTCGCTCAGGCAATGATGTATAAACTCTCCCCTCAATTGTTTGTATCTGCAAGGTATAAGAGCGGCCAATGATTCCTGCAAAACTAGCGGGAGAGTCGTATGCCCCTCTGTCTACTGCATTTTCAGCAAAAAAAGTAACGTTACCCAAGTTGTCTCTTATAATCACAGTCGCCCCAGTAACGGGACGAATCAAACCTTGGAAAACACTCCCATAAGTATCACTCCTTGTCAATCGAATTTGATGAACTTTAGGAACTGAGGTAATTAATCCCTCAACTGTTAACAATTGAGCTCCTTGCTCCACCTCTACTACATAGGGGTCGATGCAAGCTGTAAATGCCAAAAGGAGAAGGAAGGAATATTTTTTCAGATTCATGGTTGCTTTTGATTTCCAATTAAATGGAGATAAAAGTTCGGATTTGAAGAAATTCCGGTTGTTCCGGATTTCCGATTTTTCAGAATTAATCGAATAGCTAGCCCCTTTCATATCTCTTAAAACTTAATCGAGTAACTTAAACTAGGAAGGGGCACTCCAAGAATTGCCAGTCGCAACGCTTGTGGTGGTTGGCCTGACTCATCCACAAAGAACAAGGAGAATGGGTTTTTTCGACCATATACGTTCAAGACTGAGAAAGTCCAATCTCCTTCGAAAAACTTCGCGTTTCCTTTCAACTTAAAGTTGACAGCAAGATCCAGTCGATGAAAGTCTGGAAGGCGCTGCTCATTTCTTCGGTTAAAGTATGCTAGTGAATTACCGGAATAATCAAATTTTGCTTCAGGATATGTAACTGGCCTACCGGTACTATACCCGAATGTGGCAGAAACGGAGGTGTTGGTACTTACTTTATAATTTCCAATCAAGGTCAAATCATGAGGCTTATCAAAGTTTGATGCAAACCATTCTCCATCATTAATATTATCCTCCTCATACGGAGTCAATACTCTTCTCAAGCTTCGAGAATAGGTATAAGAAACCCATCCTGTTAATCTTCCCAAGTTCTTTTTCACATATAATTCTACACCATACGCTTTTCCTTGAGCTGGAACCAACTCTGTCTCCAAGTTATTTTGAAGGATCAAATTCGCTCCATCTTTGTATTCCACCACATTTTGGATGTCTTTGTAATACACCTCCACAGATGTCTCAAAGATATTTCCCTTGAAATTTTGGTAATAGCCTAAAGAAAGTTGATCTACTATTTGCGGCTTCAAAAATTCGTCACTTAGCTTCCAAACGTCCGTTGGAGCGATAGTAGCAGTATTCGAAATCAAGTGAATAAACTGGTACATTTTATTGTAACCCACCTTCACAGAACTGTTTTTCGAAAAGGAGTAACGCATCGATCCTCGAGGCCCTAGACCATCGTAGGTTTGGATAGTTTCACCATCCGCATAGGTAGTTTCACCAATCGCGGATCCATCAGATATCGGCTTATTCTCTTCGTATTGGCGAACCACCCGTGGCCCATAATACTGGTAGGTATCGTAGCGAAGACCATAGGACATCCCAAACTTTTCCCCTATTTCGAATTCATGCTGGAAGTGAAATCCTGATTCTCTTCCATATTCATCTTGAACTTTTTTCGGCAAAATATCCTGCTCAGCACCGGCTGGAATCAATTCCCCAGGCTGTAAAGTCAATTGCTTTGTATCAGCTCCAAGTGTAATTCGGTTCCCTTCTTTGAATAAATAACTGACATATCCTTTGAAGCCAAAGTCCTTTATGCCTGAATTCAAATCAAAATCATTAATTCCAGAGCGATTGAAAATACTGTAATCGTACTGGGTATAGTACCCAAGGATATCAAAACTCAACTTATCTGAAACCTGGCTTTTCCAGTTCAGGGAATGGCTATTGTTTTTCCAGGAAATCGTGGTATCTGATGCAAATGCAAAGTCATCATAGCTGGTATAATAGCTATAGGTAAATTCATTTTTTTCATTGATTGGTGCTGAAATCACCAAGTTTCCATCATAGAAATTTGCCTGGCTATTTTTCAAGTCAGGATTGGATAATGCCCCTAAAAACCAATTGATATACGAACCTCTAAATCCGCCTCGGACTGAAATTTTGTCTTTCACCAAAGGCCCATTGAAACCAACTTTTCCAGAATAATTACTGACCATCAAGTCACCACCCCACTTTGCCACAGAGCCAGCTTTTGGAGTAATATCCAAAATCGATGAGCCTCTCCCACCAAATCGAGATGGAATTACAGATTTGTAGAGGGTAACATCATTGACGATCTCGGCATTGAAGGAGGTGAATAGTCCAAATAAGTGCGAAGGATTATAGATTGGTGCTCCTGCAAATTGAATCAGGTTTTGATCAGCTCCTCCACCTCGCACATTGAGACCTGCAGATGCTTCACCTACTTGACTCACCCCAGGTAGCGTCGCCATGGATCTGATAATATCAACTTCACCCAAAAATGGAGGAAGCTCTTTGATTGAGTTCATGCTCAAGGTAATGGCACCCATGTCAGTTGACCGGATATTCTTTTCAGGATCTCGGCCAAAAATCACCACGTCATCCAATTGAAAATCTTCTTGAATCATCCGAACGCTGATTCGACCATCTCCTACTGCTGTGATGGGATAATTGACAGTTTCGTATCCTACATATCTAAAAATCAAATTGTATTCAGCACGATCTAGCGTAAGGTCAAAAGCCCCATTGGTATCAGTGATTCGATTGATATCCAATTCAGGGATGGTAACGGTAGCTCCAACCAATGCTTCACCAGTAATCTCGTCGATGATTCGACCAGAAATTTTGATTCCTTTCAGCTGACCAATATCTCTACCGACTACCTCTCGGGATACAGTAGTTTGAGCAAAACTTAGCTGAGAGGTAAGTAAGAAAATTAGGAGTATAATTTTTTTCATAAGTGCCGATTAAATCCCGTTAGGGTCAAACTTGTAAAAATTAATTGGGAAGTTTCCAGCCAAATTGATGTCTTGCTGGCGCATGATGTAGATAAAACCATCTTTTACAAAACTTCCTGCAGTCACGCTTTG
Organism: Algoriphagus sp.; assembly: GCA_024642365.1. Classification (GTDB taxonomy): domain Bacteria; phylum Bacteroidota; class Bacteroidia; order Cytophagales; family Cyclobacteriaceae; genus Algoriphagus. Next base: position 8,846 of record JAHEBE010000016.1, on the reverse strand, counting down.
AGGTGTTCCGGGAATAGGGTTTTTAGAAACCCAGTTAAGGTTAGTAAGATTCAACTCCCAAATTTCATCAACTCTGCTATAGCCACCGATGTATGCTTTTGTGCCAATGACTTGAGCAAATCCATTTCCTAAACCAATCGATCCGGGAAAAAAGCTGACTGTTACCCAATTCCCATTATCAGGGTTAAAGGCATACAGGATTTTATCCGAAGCGACGATAAAAAGTCTATTTTGATAGACAAATGAGGGGTTCTCTTTGGTAAACTGAATCGGGCTATCAGGGAGTGCCACCCAAACATCCGTACTTGAATTGTATTTTCTTACTCCTTTGAGGTTTCCTTCTTTTCCTCCAATCAGGTAAAGTTCCCCATTGATTTCAGCTGCGATTGACTCCCTGACAGGGAAAGGCAGATTTCTCAATTGCTGAAACCCCGTGGCTGTAATCTTGTAAAAAGTGGGATTCATGATAAATGGCTCTCTACCTAGTTCTGCAATCCCCCCGCCAAGATAATTCGCAGTTGCAAAACCGAATGACCTTGCGCTGCCAGAAAAATTCGCATTCTGCCACTGATTGGTCATCGGATTATATTGTTGGATTCTTGGATAGAAATTGACTTTACGATCACTGCCTAAACCTGCGTAAAACATCCCATCTCGTTGATAAGAAATGTTTTCAATAAGTCGAACTTGGTCTGGAAATGACGCTAATACGGCATAGGTACCTGTTTGGTATTCAAAATTAATCGGGAAGGTCAACGATTGATCTTGCGATTGAACCCGAATTGGAACACTGGAGCTACCTTTTGCCTCTGGAATTCTAACCCGTAATCTTGACTCGAACAAAACCTCAATTACCTGTGCCTGCTCTGTACCAAAAAATACTTTGGTGTCTTTTGTAAAGTTTTTCCCTAAGATAAAAATCTCTTTTCCAGGGGTTCCAAAGCCAGGACTATAGCTATCAATACCTGCGGCGAGCGTTTCCAGTTCGACAACATTGCCAAACTCCACTCCATTCCCGATATCCATAAATGCCTTCGCGAAATATTTTTTTCTGGCGCTGAGTCCGAGTGTCTGACCAATAAACTTCCCTGCACCTTCCTTTGCTCCTAAAGAAATAATTACCGGGGATGTAAAATTGGCATCTTGGCTTAAATAGAATCCATGATCCGATGCAGACACTGGCTGATTGGTGATCAGTCTTCCTAAAAGTCGAACTTGCTCCCCACTCGTATACAACACCTCTTCTGTAACAAGGATGGTAGTCTCTGACTCCTCCTCGGTACAGCCAATAACTAAAAGAAGCATTACTAGAATGCTTAGATAAAGAGAATTTCGCATATAGCTAATAATAATTGGAGCTCAAAAATAAATAAAACTAATCCCTATCCAACTAAAATAAAATCAGATAGCCACTTTTTGCAACGCAAAAAAAGACACTTTGTGGTTTCAGAAATTCAATAAAAACCCAGAAACAAGTTTAGAATAATACGCACTTGGGCTATTATCTTGATTCTTTATTGAAAATTCGAAATTTTCAAGCCCTTTGTCTACAAAAGAGAATTCGACTAGTTCACGTTGAACTTCACTGCTAGGTTTATCTTTTAGTTTAAAAACCTGATTTGCAAAGAGGTCCTTTTTTCTAGCCAATTTTTGAAAAACGTCGGATTCGTAGGGAGGTAAAATCAACCAAAACTTTCCCGAATGGGCCAAAAAACGAATTACTTGATCTAATAAATCCTCAAAAGATAGTGTATCAGTGTGTAAGGCCTGGTTACGCTCAGCATTTTTGGATTTCAAATGTGCGGTGAAATAAGGGGGATTACTGACGATCAAATCAAATTGATGTGAGGAATCAAATTCTTGAATCCGATTATGATTCAAAGTCAATCGAGTGGCAAATTTGCTGTTGGAAAAATTTTCACCTGCCTGAATTGCAGCTTGCTCATCCAGCTCCACACCGACAACTTTGGCATTTTCGAATCGTTGGGCCAGCATCAATGCAATGACTCCCGTCCCGCTGCCAATGTCAAGAATGTAGGAAGGTTTTTCAGATTGAGCCAAAGCTCCTAAAAGTACCGCATCAGTGCTGATTTTCATGGCACAGCGATCTTGATCAATTCGAAACTGTTGAAATTGAAACCAACTCTTTCCCATCAAGTTCGGGATTTGCTCATAAAACTCAGATTGAACCTCGGCTTATCATCCATCATATTCAAGTCATCTTCTGAGACACGCTTCACACTTTCAATCGTGTAAAAGGCTTTTTCATCCAGGCTTTTCACTTTTGCAATAAATTCAGGCAAGGACTCCCGTTTCATGACGGTAAACGTAAGCTGAACTTTCCCATATCGCCCTTCGGCACCGACATTCGTAAACCTAAAATCACGGTCTTTCATATATTCCATCAGCTCTGGCAATGGCTTTGGAGTAATTACCCGAACCAGGACTCGACCTAAGGCTAACTTTTCTTCAAAATACATCCCGACATAATTCCCTGTCCCAAAACCAGCCGCATAAGCGATGTAGGACATGGGATTATTGATGTTTTGAAAAATCTGTCCAATTGCCAGCAACCAAATCATGGATTCAAAAAAGCCTAAAAATGGAACTATCGATTTTTTCCCATTCATCATAAACATGATTCGAAGGGTATTGATCGAAACATCGCCGACTCGTGCACAAAAAATCAGCATCGGCATGATCAGGTAATTAAACAACTGTTCGGAAATGCCTAAGGAATGAAGAAATTCTTGCATGGTAAATTGGAGCTAGTAAGCCTGCAAAATTACAATGCTTTCGCCCAAGGTGGAAGGATTCTTTTCCTAGATCTTCAAATCCCTACCTGCAGCCATACCAAAATAGATAAACTGGGCCGTGAAAAAGAGCATGAAAACAAGCAGGATATTCCAATTATTGAACAAGTCTAAGGATACTCCAAAAAGAAATGGGCCTAAAGCAGCCAGGTAATATCCAGAAGATTGGACCATGGCCGAAAGTTTTGCAGTAGTTTGATCCTCTGCTGTCCGCAAGGAAATCAACGTATATCCCACACTTAGACTTGCCCCCATCCCTATTCCAATAATAGACAAGGAGAGATAAGTCATCCAATCGAGGTGTAAAAACAATCCAGTAAACCCGAAGCAATACATGATTCCCACGATCAATACGAAAGTGGATTGTTGCTTTTGACGAAGAAGAATGGCTGGCGCGAAATAAGATCCTATCAATCCAAGCAATTGCATAACGGCAGAAACTGCACCAGCCTCCACCGGACTCCAACCCCTTGAAATCAACATGTCTGGAAGCCATGCGGTCAAGGTGAAATACATTACCGATTGGCAGCCCATAAATAGGGTGACTTGCCAAGCCAACTTGGATCTCCATACATTCTTAGCAGGAGCCTGCCCTGAATCCAAGCCTGCTCTTGGGCGGCGAATCTGAGGAATCCAAATCACTAAGGCGATCAAAATAAATATGGCCCAAGAAGCCAATGATCCCCTCCATCCCATATCAAGATCGACTGCCAAAGGAACTGATACACCTGCAGCAATTGCTGCAAAAAGGGACATAATTGTAGCCATCAACGCAGTCATCAACCCTAATTTCTCGGGAAGTCTTACTTTGATCAGTGGGATCAAGAGCACATTGGCGATTACAATCCCGATTCCAGTTATCCCTGTCCCGATAAGTAATAGCTCAATACCTCCTACTACTCTCAGAATCATTCCAAAAGCCAATAAAATCATCGCTAAAAAAATGGCCCTTCCCATTCCCAATCGTTTCCCAATGGCTGGGGCGAAAAGCGAAAATGTGGCAAAAGTCAATAAAGGCAAAGTCGTAAGAAATCCTGCCAATCCATTAGAAAGACCCAAATCAGCACGAATAAATGGAACCAAAGGACCAACGGATGAAATCGAGGTGCGGAGATTAACGGCGATCAGGATGATGCCTGTAATCAGGAAGCCTTGGTTGGTGGATTTTTGATTCAAAATTATCGAATGCGGGAGAAACGGATTTGGCTTTAAATTTTCAAAAGATACTTAAGAAATTGCTGGCTTACGCTAAAAAGCAATTCTTACCAACAGAACCATTCAAGAGAAATATTATTGCCTACTCAGCACTAAGTCCTTGACGCATTCCACCCAAGTATCTGTCGAATTTAAACTTGGTACAAGATCCCAATGCTCTCCACCCAGTTCTTCAAATTGTTCTTTGTATTCCTGACCCACTTCGACCGTAGTTTCTAAACAATCCGCCACAAAAGCCGGAGAGAAAACCAGTACTTTTTTGATTCCCTTTTCAGCCAATTCTTTGATTACATCCTCCGTGTAAGGTTTGATCCATGGATCTTTCCCAAGTCGACTTTGGAAGCATGTCATTACTTTTTCCTCAGGCAAGCCAAGTTTGGCTGCCAATTGTCGGGTAGTATGGAAGCATTGAGCACGGTAGCAAAACTGATTTTTAGGTCCGTATTTATTACAGCAGCCCCCGAGCTGGCAATAACCTTCTACCGATCCTTTACGAATCTGTCGCTCTGGCAAGCCGTGATAGGAAAACAAAAAGAGTTCGTAATCTTCCTTAGCCATCATTTCCTGACCAAGTTCAGTCCAAGCTTGAAGGAAAAGCGGATGCTCTACAAAATTATTGATAAACGAAATTTCAGGGATTATTTGCCAACCTCTCGTTATCTCCATGACACGATCTATCACTGACCCATTTGTTGCAGAAGCGTATTGAGGGAATAATGGCAGAACTATTATTTTTTTGACCTTCTCTTTCATCAATTCTTCCAAGCCTGCTTCAATACTCGGTGATTGATAACGCATCGCCATACTGACTACATAAGTAGATGGATCAAGTTTTTCCACCAGTTTATCCTTCAAATCCTGCGTATGAAATAGTAAAGGTGATCCTCGATCCGTCCAAAGCTTGCGATATTCTGCCGCTGACTTGGGAGCTCGAAAAGGCGCAATAATCAGATTGACTAACATCCATCTTGGAATGAAAGGAAAATCAATTACTCGACCATCCATAAGAAATTCGCGCAGGTATTTTCTAACATCTGCAGTGGCCGTACTATCTGGAGTGCCCAGGTTGACCAGCAATACGCCGGTTTTTCCGGATTTTGACATGATTGGGTGTTTTAAAAAACGATTCGATCAAGAGAACCCAAAATTAAGGCAGAAAGTTAGAAGCACCTAATGAGATCCTGAATCGAAATTCATAAATCAAAGGACTTGCCCTTTTTGAATTTTATTAGATTTTCAACTTTTCAGCCCAGCCCATAAGTGGCCCCGAGCTAATACTTGAAATCAAGGCCAAAATCACCAGGCCGATAAATAAAGACTCGGTGATCAATCCGTTTTCCAATGCGATCAGACCCAGAATGATATCCATGCTTCCTCTTGTGCTCAAGCCAAAACCAACCACAATTGCTTTTTTCCGAGGCAAACTTGCCATTCGACCCCCAAGATACGCTCCCCAGTATTTGGTCAAAAGTCCAACGATTACCACGATCCCGACAATTCCCGGATCGAATGCCTCGATAAAATTGACTTTGAGACCGATGGAAACAAAGAAGATCGGAGCGAAAATATTGTTGATGAATTGATGTAGAATTTCCTTGGCTTTTTCAGTCAAGAATTCTGAATCCCCCAATGCGACACCTATTATAAAAGCACCGAAAATGGCATGAATCCCTATAAATTCGGTAAATGATGCCGCTAAAAAACAACTCGCTAAAGACAATGAAAGTAATCCTCCTGGCCATGCTAATTTCTTATTGATCCAAGGCAAGGTTTTATTGATCAAGCCTTTTCCTAAGGTCAGCATAAAGAAAGTAAATGCTAAAGTCAAACCTATCGTAGGCCAAACTCCCAAACCACCTTTGCCTGACTCCGAAAGTGAAAGAATCACAGAAAAAACTATCCAGCCCAAGACATCCACAATCATGGCTGCAGCAATAATCAGCAAGCCAGTTTGGGTTTTGAATAAATTCAAATCCATTAATATTCGAGCAACTACAGCCAATGCAGTAATCGAAATAGCCAAGCCAAAAAAGGTAGAGGCCACGATGCGATCATTGATATTCACGCCAAGAAACTCCGGAAAGGCATAGGCTAGCACAAAGCCTGCAATAATCGGCAATGCCATAGAGGCGGCTGCTATTTTCAAGGCATTCTTGCCTTGGTTCCAAACCACCTGCAATTCCACTTCCAAGCCAGCGATAAACAAGAGTAGCACAACAGAAATCTGTACAAACCCATCCAAAGCAATATTGCTCATCGGGTGTGAACTGAACAGGTATTCTTGGATTGCTGGGAAAAATGACCCGAAAATAGTGGGGCCAATGATAATCCCGGCTAATATTTCCCCGATTACTGCTGGCTGCTTGAATTTTCGCGCTACCTCTGCAAAAACCCGAGCAACAATAAGCATAGTGGCCAGTTGGAGGAGCAAATTAATGACCTCCTTATGGTTGAGTGTTTCCATGGAGGTTAATTTTTTAGAATTAGTAGGTTACAAGGTAGGGTACTGAGCAAGTCTTCCAGATCATGTGGAAAAAGCCGATCAAAAAATGTAAGCCGCTGGTCATCCCCGACTACCAGAAGATCCGCCTCAATTTTTTCACAAAACCGTCCGAGCTCCACAGCCCATTTTCCACCGGTCACTTTTATGTTTATTTTCAAATCTTTAGTGTCAATAGCTTTTAAAATATCCTGCACATAGGTCATTTCGTCTTGCACAAGTTGCCTTCTGGTATGTGCAATCTCCTCCTCAGAATCTTCTCCAGCAGTTCCCATTTGAAGCCCATACATTTTGATTTCATTCAAAATATGAACCTGATCCGCATGGACTTCTCTCGAAAACCCAACACCATTTGCCAAGACAAAAGGCGTAATCTCCAACTGGGTTCCATTGAGTACAACTTTGGAAAATTCAGTCGTCTCAAGTTTCGGATTGATTAGAGTTAAGACTGCACAGGGCGATTTTCGGATGATTTTTCTTCCGACAGAACCCAAGTAATACTTTAAAAAACCTTCATCTTTCATGGCCCCTGCCACTAGAAGATCAACTTTTTCTTCCTTGCAAGCTTGCAATATCATCTTGCCTGGTTTTCCATCCTTCCAGATAATCTTGGTCCGGGATTCTTCTATCCCATGACGCTGCAAAGCTTTTTTAAATTCCGCCTCCAGCTCATCAGTTTTTTCGCCGATATGGATAAGAATCAATTCAGAATGGAACAACTCCACGAGCCGTTTGGTCTCTGCAAGTAGGGCCTCCATTCGAGGTGAAAAAGCGACTGCAAGTGCAATTTTTGGAAACATAGGATCGATACTAAGCTTTTCAAATAAGCAAATTTTCCAGTTCATTCCAAGATTCAATTGCTAATCCACTTATCACGAGCAATGTCCATTTAAGAAGTAAATAGACTTACAGAAAAAGGATATCCTCATTTGAAGGAATTTTTCCTAAAATTTATTCTTCGTATTCTTTGTAAGAAATCGGATAAAACCAAATCTCAACAATCAATGAAAAAAATTATACTAAGCTGGTTTTTGATTGCCAGCATAGGATTTTCGGTCAGTGCTTTGGCACAGACTACCGACTATCCAACGCTGAATCAAATCTCCCAGCGTTTGCAACAAGTGGCAAAAAATAACAATGCCACGCTAACTTCACTGGTAAAAACTGCTGGAGGAAAAGACATCTGGGTCCTAAAAGTCGGGACAGGTGAGTTGGATAAAAAACCCGCCATTGCAGTGATCGGTGGAGTAGAGGGGTTTCATGTCCTGAGCACCGAACTTGCCGTTCAATTTGCAGAAAAGCTAGTCGCTGAACATGCGGAATCACTAGAAAACACCACTTATTACATCTTCCCAAACCTCTCCCCTGATGCCTACGAACAGTATCATGCAGCATTGAAGTATGAGCGACGTGGAAATGCCACTGCTGTAGATCATGATCGAGATGGTAAAGCTGGAGAAAATGGCTATTCGGATTTGAATGGTGATGGATACATTACTTGGATGCGGGTGGAGGATCCGATGGGTGAATTTGTGATTTCAAAGCAAGATGATCGCGTTTTGGAAAAAGCGGATCGCTCCAAAGGCGAAGCAGGAAAATACCTTGTCTTCAAAGAAAGTAAGGATGATGATCAAGATGGAAAGTTTGCTGAAGATCTCAAAGAAGGCATCGCTTTCAACAAATCGATGCCTTACAAATTTCCGGTCTTTGAGCCACTCGCGGGTGATATTCCTGTCTCTCAATTGGAGTCTCGTGCGGTATTGGATTATCTGTTTGAGCAATGGAATATTTTTGCTTTCGTTACGTTTTCCCCAGCAAATAATCTGAGTGCTCCGCTCAAATACAGTGCAGGTGATGCTAGAAAGCGTGTCGTAGCTTCGATCTTAGAGAAAGATCAAGCGATCAATGCCATGGTTTCTGGTGTTTACAATGAGACTATTTCGCAAAAAGCTTTTCAACAAAGTAATCAGGGTACGGATGGAGATTTTTTCCAGTGGGCTTATTTCCATTTTGGAAGGCTAAGCTTTAGTACGCCGGGATATTGGGTTCCTGAATACAAAGGCGCCGATGGAAAAGGAAAATCCAATTCAGAAGCTAACTATTTGGCTTGGGCTGATTCTTTAGGTTGGACTGATGTTTTTGTCCCTTGGACAGAGATCAAGCATCCGGATTTTCCAGGAAAAAAAGTAGAGGTCGGTGGGGTCAAGCCATTTGTGATGGTCAATCCGCCTTATGATCAAGTTTCAAAAATAGCGGAAGAACACAGTGAATTCATTTTGAAACTCGCTGGGATGCAACCGAAACTTGAATTGCAAAAC
>JAHEBE010000015.1 GCA_024642365.1 Algoriphagus sp. | reverse complement strand
TTCCCAAGCATTTGGGTCAATATTTTTGCCTTTTTGGATTTGAAGACAGGACATTGGGCCAACTCCTGTACAATCTTTTTTTGAACTATTTATCCACCAGGTTTCAATATTCGGTTTATCGGTTGGCCCAGTACAAGTATTCATTCCAAAAATAGTCAAAACTAAAATTAGGATTAGTTTCATGGTTGAAGATTTAATGTTTTTACCTGATCAAATAATTTACCTGCCCAACCTGAATAGATCAACTTACTTGGATGTAGCTCATCTGCCACAAGCATTTCCGGAGTTGCACCGACGGATCGGTAATAAGGAGTAATGTCTATGAAAAACACTCCGTATTGATCGCAGACTTCTTTTTTGGCTTGATTATATTGATCAATTTCTGTGGCGATTTTCTGCTGATCTACTTCTTTGCTACTGGCAAATGGGGTAATTCCCCAGTCAGGAATTGATAATACGACGACCTGGTTAGGCAGGTTCCCCGCAAACCCAATTGCACGAAGCAGCATTTTTTCAAATTCAACTTTAAAGTCTTCTACAGGTCTTCCTCGGTATTGATTATTGACACCAATAAGCAATGTGACTAAATCATAGGGAGGAGCGATGCTTTTGGAATCGTTGATTCCGGTCTCCAATTCATCTACAGTCCAGCCAGTTTTTGCCACAATTACTGCGGGTTCAACATCCATTCCGAGTTCATCTTTCAATCGTTTCACCAGCTGATTGGGGTAGCGATCTAATTCATCCACACCCTCTCCAATGGTATAACTATCTCCAAGGGCCAAATATTTTAAGGGTCTTTTCACATCTCCCATTTGAGTCGTCGAATCTGATTTAGTATTAGAACAAGCTAAAAAGCCAATTACTGAAAAAAGGAAAATGAAGCTTCTCATGTTTGATTAAGATTGGAAAATAGGATCTAGAAGTTCAAAGGTGCCTGCTGAGGCATTCATTTTCACCCGAGATCCGACAGGAATTATAAATTGTTTGCTCAAATGTCCAATCATGGCGCCTGTGTACGCAGGAATATTAAGCGGTAAAATGTAATCATCTAAAACTTGATCTAAGCTTAAAGATCCATAGCCGCTTCCAGGCTCACAATCCGAACATTGGCCAAATATAAATCCTTTGATTTTGCCCAATGTCCCATTTAATCGTAAGGTGCTCATCATTCGATCCATTTTATAAGGATCCTCGCCGACATCTTCAATAAATAAAATTGCATCGGTAAAGTCAGGATAATAGGGGCTTCCTGAAAGTGAAGTCAGAACAGTGAGATTTCCCCCCAATATTTTTCCTTCAGAAAAACCGGGTTTTAAGGTTTGAATGCGATTGGACTTCACCACCAAATCATCTCCTTTACCCATTTCATTTTTAAAGGTGACTTTTGCTTTTTCGAAAAAGATTTGGTCAAACTGCTTTACATTAAAACTGTTCCAGCTCCCAGTTCCATTTGGACCGTGAAAGGTAATCAGTCCAGTTTGAGATTGAATCGCACAATGCAAAGCCGTAATGTCCGAATAGCCCATTAGTGGTTTCGGGTTTTGCTTGATTAATTCATAATTAATCAAAGGTAAAATACGAGCTGCTCCTGATCCACCACGGATACAAATGATCCCTTTGACTTCTGAATCCGCAAACATAGCGTTGAGATCAGCGGCCCGCTCCTCATCTGTTCCTGCCAAATGTCCTCTTCGATTTTTTAAATTTTCGCCCAGCTTTACCTTAAATCCCAAGGCCTCCAAAGCCTCTTTGGCATAGGTGAATTGCATCCTGTCCGCTGTAGCAGCAGAGGGGCTAATCAATCCAAGTAAATCTCCTTTTTGAATAGCTTTCGGTTGGAGGGTAGTTGGATCAAAAGAAGCGGTCTTTGATTCCCAAGAAATTAGAGGTAGACCACCTGTTAGAAGTCCCAAAGATTTTAGAAAAGTTCGTTTATTCATGGATTTGGACTGTTTCAATCAGAGCTTTGAAGTTAAGACTTTTCAAACAGCATGAGAAATCAGAATGAGGCGAATTGATAGAAAATTGGAGAAATTGGAACAATAAAATCCTAAAGCATATCCCGAACCATCAGCAGCACTTTTTCCATTTCTTTTCGAACTTCGGATGCTTTGTTGAGGTAGTTGGAGTTCATAAATGCAAATGCATACATTTTCCCACTTTTGGTTTTAATCAGTCCTACTAAACTATGGTGATTGCTCATCGTTCCAGTTTTGGCAAAAATGTAAGGGCTTGCTGCTTGATAGTTGTTTTTAATTGTTCCAGATTCACCGCCTGTCGGTAGTAAATCAAAAAGTTGCTGATCCGGAACAAGCCGATAAAGTTTTTCAAAAAGAGTCACCATTGACCGCGGTGTAAATAAATTATGACGGCTAAGACCACTTCCATCTACCCATTTTGGCCGATCAGGGAGATCGTATAAGTAAGTTTTTAACATGAACTCTATGGCCCGCTCTGTGTCCAATCGCTGAAATAGACGGTCAGAAACCATAAAAAGAAGTTGTTCAGCCAAAAAATTATCGCTTTCCAACATGAGTTCTTTTAAGATTGGGGAGAGCATACCCCCTCGATACAACTGATGTTCTGTAGGAAGTTCTACTTTTTGATAAATCCACTTTTTTCCTGTCAGCTCTGAGGCAAGTTTGACAAAAAGTTCTGGTGAAGTAAGGAACGGAATAAATCGCTCGTTGCCTCTGAAATTAGCTGGATTATAGAAGAATTTATTGTGGTGAAAATCGCGCTCTAGCTCACGAATTGAACGATTGGTTAGAAATATTGAATCTTGAAATTGTGTTGGGTAGACAGTAGGAGTAGTTGAAGTTTTCTTTACTTCCAGTAGGTTTCCATAGATAGGAAGTGAGGTGCGCTCAGCAGAATAATCGAAATAATAATCATCCCATTGCCAGCCATATCCAAAGGCAGGAGAGTCTACATTGGAATCCGAAAAACTGATCACTTGATAAGGTTCAATGAGTTTTTGGATGCCTGGATCTTGGAAGTTTTTATACCTCCAGGTTGGATCTCCAGCACCCCAAATTCGAATGGTGTCTCCTGAAGTCGTGTAGCGAAGGGTTTGAGTACTATCATTCAAAATTGTAATTGCTGAGAAAAGGGTAAACAATTTGGTAGTCGAGGCAGGAATGAAATTCAAATGAGAATTTTTTTCATACAAGACTATTTTTTGATCCAAATCCTGAAGAATAAAACCAGTCAGATGGTTGTAGAAAAAGCTTTCAGGCCCCAATGCCGTTTCCAATTTGATCAATTGATCAGGGCTCAATTGTGCTAGAGCAGAAACAGAGTAAATAAAAATAAGAGCTATAAGAAGGAATCTCCTCATATAAATCGAGTTAAGAATTTTTATATGCTGCAAGAAACAGAAAACACCAACCGAGAATAAATGCAACGCCGCCAAGTGGGGTGATAGCTCCTAACCAAGTAATTCCTGTTAGCGATAAAACATAAAGTGAACCTGAGAAAATCAGAATTCCTATCAACATCAGGATTCCAGCAGTTTTCAATTGCTTCCAAGATGGCTTGACTAGGAATAGAATACCGATTAATAAAATAGCTAGTGAATGATAGAAATGGTATTTGACAGCTGTTTCAAAAGTTTCTATTCGTCCTGTTTCCGCAAGAATGTCTTTTAATCCATGTGCTCCAAATGCACCAATTCCTACTGCGATTGCTCCGAATATAGATCCGATTTGAATAATTTTTTTTCCATCCATGATTTCTAAATTACGCTAACAACCTATCGTGCTCCAAAAATCGACGAGCCGATTCTGACCATTGTGGTTCCTTCTTCCTGAGCAATCAAGTAATCTCCACTCATCCCCATTGAAATCTCTGTGAGTTTCATAAAACTTGGTAAGCTCATCTGCTTTAATTCCTCCATAAGCTGCTTAAGCCCACGAAACTCTTTTCTGATTTGATTCGGATTGTCGGTGAAAGTAGCCATTCCCATAAGGCCTTTTATTTCTACATGGCTCAATGATTTAAATTCATCGGTGGCAAACATTTCTGTTAATTCGACTCGATCAAATCCAAATTTAGATTCTTCTTCTGCAATGTAGATTTGCAATAAAACTGGGATTACCCGATCTATTTTTTGGCCTTGTTTATTGATTTCTTTCAAAAGTTTGAAAGAATCGACCCCATGGATTAAATGAACAAATGGAGCGATGTACTTGACTTTATTGCTTTGCAAATGCCCGATCATATGCCAGCGGGTATCTTCAGGCATTTCAGGTTGCTTCCATTGAATCTCCTGTACTTTATTTTCTCCAAAATCTCTAATACCAGCTTCATAGGCTTCTTTCAAAGCTTCTATTGGCTTGGTTTTGCTGACTGCAATTAATTTGCAGTCGGGGTTTATAAAAGAATTTTTTACTGATTGAAGGTTAGCTTTGATATCCATTGGCTATTTTTATCCACAACTTTTTGCCCGAATTGAAAAAACAAAGATATGGCGATACTCAGTACTTTACTAAAGAAAGGGATAAGGCTCAAAGAAAGTTTAGAGCAAGATTTCTCAAGTCCCATTGAGCTTCAGCGAAATACTTTAAAAAAATTAGTCATCAACTCCCGAGAAACTGCTATTGGGCAACGCTATCATTTCAAGTCAATTCTAAATGCCTTTAAGAAACCAGGTGATGAGTTTTATGTTCGGTTTAAATCACAAATCCCGATTTATGACTATGAAAAAATCCATCAAGAATGGTGGCATTTACTACTAGAAGGGAAACGAAATATCACCTCTCCGGGAGCTGTAACTTATTTTGCCTTAAGTTCCGGGACATCTGGAGCGGCGTCCAAATACATTCCTATTACCAAAGAGATGGTGAAGGCGATTCGAAAAACTGGAGTCAGACAGATTCTTTCTCTATCGAATTACGAAGAATTGCCTACTTCACTCTTCAAAAGGGGAATTTTAATGCTAGGAGGAAGTACAGATTTAGAATTTAATGGGTCTTATTTTTCAGGAGACCTTTCAGGGATTACGACGGGTCGGTTGCCGATTTGGTTTCAACGATTTTATAAACCAGGCAAGAAAATATCACGAAGCAAGAACTGGGGGGATAAACTTGACCAGATCGTAAAGAAGGCATACACTTGGGATATTGGAATTATTGTTGGCGTACCAGCCTGGTTGCAGATTCTTTTAGAAAAAATCATTGCCTATTACGGAGTAAAAGACATTCATGAGATTTGGCCAAATCTTCAAATTTTTGTCCATGGGGGAGTTTCCTTCGAACCTTATAAAAAAGGTTTTGAAAAGTTACTTGGCAAACCAATGACCTACATTGAGACCTATTTAGCTTCAGAAGGTTTCCTGGCATTTCAAGCCTATCCTCATGTTAAATCCATGCGCTTGGTATTGAATAATGGGATTTTTTATGAGTTCATACCCTTTAATGAGGATAATTTTGATGGAGATGGCAATTTCTTAGAAACTGCAGAGACCCTAAAAATTGATGAAGTCTCTGAAAATGTGGATTATGCTTTGTTGATCACTACCTGTGCAGGTGCATGGCGGTATTTGATAGGCGACACGATTCGATTTGTTTCTAAAGAAGATTCAGAAATCATCATCAGTGGCCGAACAAAAAGTTTTCTGAGTCTTTGTGGAGAGCATTTGTCAGTAGACAATATGAATAAGGCGGTGGAATTAGTGGGGGATGATTTGAATGTAAGTTTTAAAGAATTTACAGTTTTAGGGATTCCCGAGGGAAGCCTTTTTGCGCATCATTGGTATTTAGGTACAGAAGATCAGGTTGATTCAAAGGCTGTTAGAGATTTGATAGATAAGAAGTTGTGTGAATTGAATGATGATTATGCAGTTGAGCGTAGACATGCATTAAAGGATGTTTATGTCACCATCTTACCTTCAGCCAAATTTTATGATTGGCTAAAAGCTCAGGGAAAAGAAGGGGGACAAACCAAATTTCCACGTGTTTTGAAAGGAGATAAAGCCAATTCTTGGCTGGAATTCATTGCACCAAATCTTTTAGAAACTTGAGTGCGGCCTTAGGTGAAGGGTTTAGTGTTGGGTTACTATTGTCGGTATTAGTAGGTCCTGTTTTTTTTGCTTTAATCCAGGCAAGCTTAACTAATGGATTCCGAAATGCAGCTGCATTAGCTACAGGGATATTGATCTCTGACTTGATTTATGTTTTAGTGACTTTTTTTGGAATAAAAATTATTGCTGGATTTGAATCCTTCGAACTTTTTTTAGGATTAGGAGGAGGGTTAATTTTAATCGGTTTTGGATTGAGTTCTATTTTTAAGAAAAAGACTTTTCGGCCTAATTCTGGCGGGATAGAATTGCCAAGACAAAAAAAACGGTCGGCATTTGCAAAAGGCTTTGGAATCAATGGAGTCAATCCTTTTGTATTACTTTTTTGGATATCGATTGCTTCACTTGTGAACTTAAAAGAAAGCTTTACAGAATCGGATTATTTCGCCTATTACGGAGGGATTTTAGGTACTGTATTTATCATTGATTTGCTCAAAGCATTTATCGCAAAACAACTTAGTCCACTTGTTACTGATCGTACCTTGTATTGGTTAAATAAACTTGTAGGAGTCTTAATGATATTTTATGGTCTCCGAATGATCTGGCAGACCTTGGTTAAATCTAGCTTGATTTGACCCAAATAAATCACCGAAATCAAATGACTATGATCCGAAAAGTATGGGTAATTGGAACCTTCCTAGTGTTCCTATTGGGCTGTAAGTCAGAATCTCCAAAACCGGATAATCGAATAAAAATCATCATTGATGCGGATACTGCTAATGAAGTTGATGATCTTTTTGCATTGGTTGGGGCAATTGCAAACCCAAGTTTGAATATTAAAGGAATTACTTCTGCCCAATTTCATACATCTCCCTTAGCATCAGATAGCACAGTTTTAGAAAGCCAAAAGATTAATGAGGCTTTGGTCCAAATAATCGGTCGAAATGATATTGCATTACCAATTGGTTCAAATGATGCCATGGATAATTCCTCGGAACCAAAGGTTTCTCCAGCGTCAAATTTTATCGTTGCTCAGGCGAATGAACTAGCTGAAGGCGATTCCTTGATTTTGGTGATTTTAGGATCTTGTACCAACGTCGCATCAGCGATTCTTCAGGATCCAAAAATTATCCCCAAAATCAGGGTTCATTATTTGGGGTTCTGGCATGATCCTGAAACAAATTTTTACAATTTAAATGAGTTTAATTCTGGCAATGATACGATTGCAGTCAACTTACTGTTGAACACCCCAAATCTTGACTTAACGGTCATGTCTGCCACGACAAGTCAATATTTAGTGTTTGAGAAAAAAGTAGTAGATGAGAACTTGAGAAAGCATGGCTTATTGGGTGAATACTTGATAAATCGCTGGGAAACGTACAATCGTTGGTGGACTAATGATGATCCGCAAAAAGAAAAGTGGATTATGTGGGATGTGGCTATCATTGAAAGTATTGTCAATCAAGATCTTTCCGAGAAGTCTAGATTTGCAACTCCTCCAAAAAACACCCCTCGAGAGATTCTAATTCATACCAAAATCAAAGCGAAAGAAATGCAGGATAGGTATTGGAAAACACTCGAAAACTTAATCAAATAGCTGGATTAAAAACAAAAAAGCCTTTGAAGTTCGTACTTCAAAGGCTTTTTCTGTTAAATCGATTATAATTAGTCAGCTAAATAAGTGCTAACAGGAACATAAGGCATATCAAATGCTTCAGCTACAGCTTTGTAAACAATGTCACCATTGATCACATTTAATCCTGGAACTAGGTCAGAATTATCTTGAGCTGCTTTTTTCCAGCCTTTCTCAGCCAATTGCATTGCATAAGGAAGCGTCGCATTAGTCAAAGCTAGAGTTGAGGTGTAAGGAACCGCTCCAGGCATATTTGCTACGCAATAATGAACCACATCATCAATTATGTAAGTTGGATTCTCATGTGTAGTAGGCTTACAAGTTTCAATGCAACCTCCCTGATCAACTGCTACGTCTACTACGACGGTACCGGGAAGCATTTCTTTTAACATATCCCTTGTAATCAAATGGGGTGCTTTTGCTCCTGGGATCAATACAGCTCCAATAATCAAATCATGATTTTTGATCATTTTCCGAACGTTGTATTCATTTGACATCATAGTCTTCACATTTGCAGGCATGACATCTGCGAGGTATCTCATACGAGGAAGAGACACATCCATGATCGTCACATCTGCACCAAGTCCTGCTGCCATCCAAGCGGCTTGTGTACCTACGATACCGCCTCCAAGAATTAAAACTTTTGCAGGAAGTACACCTGGTACGCCACCAAGAAGAATTCCTCTTCCTTTCAATGGTTTCTCAAGGTAATTTGCACCTTTCTGAACAGCCATTCTACCGGCTACTTCTGACATCGGAACCAATAGAGGTAAGCTTCTGTCTGCTTTTTCAACAGTTTCGTAAGCCAAACAAACTGCTTTGCTTGCGACCATTGCTTTAGTCAATGGCTCATAAGAGGCAAAGTGGAAATAGGTAAAAAGTAATTGTCCTTCTTTGATCAATTTATATTCAGGCTCAATTGGCTCTTTCACTTTCATGATCATTTCAGCAATCTCATAGGTTGCCTCAATAGTTGGAAGGATTTTAGCACCAGCCAATTCATATTCTTCATCCAAAAATCCGCTGCCTTCACCTGCAGTATGCTGGATATAAACGGTATGACCTCTTTTGATTAATTCTTTTGCACCGGCAGGGGTTAGGGCTACTCGGTTTTCATTGTTTTTAATTTCCTTTGGGACACCTATAATCATGGCTATTGGGATTGGATTTGTTGAATTATGCAGCAAAGATAATAAGGACAAATAAAGAATAAAGCCTAATTAAGAATAGTATTTGGTCTGATTTGGAAAATTTCTTGTTTTCGAAAGAATATTCTGTTAAAAATTCTGAGGATTTAGAATATTTTAAAATTTAAATTTTAAACAAGTTTAATTTTGAAATATTTTTTTTGATTTAAAGCATAAAATTCAATAGGGTGGATTTATCAAATCGCATATATAAAATATTGAAAAATATTCATATAAAGAATAAAATTCCGAATTAATGTATTTTACATATTCTATACCAAATTTTAACTTGAAAAATAAACTAAAGGAAATTTGCTTGGAAATGAGATTTGGCTATTTTTGAATGTGTAAAGTCCCTAGCTTTACTCAAACCCAAAATAGCTTTAGCACATTAATGTATGTCAAAAGTCCAATCAGTACCTAAATCAAACCTTTCTCTCAACTTATCTCCTGAAAGAATTTTAGCAGATTTCAAATTGGCGATGTTGAGTAGGCACGCTTCCCTTATTGGTCGAAAAGAAGTCTTTATGGGGAAGGCGAAATTTGGAATTTTCGGAGATGGAAAGGAGCTCGCTCAAATTGCAATGGCAAGAGCTTTTCAGATTGGAGATTTTAGAGCTGGATATTATCGAGATCAGACTTTTATGATGGCCTTGGGAATATTAAAAGTGCAGGAATATTTCGCGCAATTGTATGCCCATACTTCAGTAGAACTCGAGCCAGCAAGTGCTGGTAGATTAATGAATGGTCACTTTGCAACCCGCTCTTTAAATGAAGACGGTAGCTGGAAAGAACTCACATCCATGTACAATTCTGCAGCAGACATTTCACCGACTGCTGCCCAAATGCCTAAGTTGTTGGGTTTGGCATACGCCTCCAAAATTTACCGCCAAAATAAAGACCTAAAAAGCCTATCTCAATTTTCAATAAATGGAAATGAAGTGGCCTGGGGAACAATTGGTAATGCCTCTACTTCGGAGGGAATGTTTTTTGAATCCATCAATGCAGCTGGTGTATTACAAGTGCCAATGGTGATTTCTGTTTGGGATGATGGCTACGGAATCTCAGTTCCAAAAGAATATCATACCACAAAAGGAAGTATATCTGAAGTTTTAGCAGGTTTTGCCAAAACTGATTCTTCTCCTGGTTTTGAAATTCTCAAAGTAAAAGGTTGGGATTACGAGGCGCTTTTAGAAACTTATCTTCGGGCTGGAGAAATCGCTCGGACAACCCATACTCCAGTACTTGTTCATGTAGAAGAACTAACTCAGCCTCAAGGTCATTCCACCTCTGGTTCGCATGAGCGTTATAAGCCAGCAGATCGATTGAAATGGGAAAAGGACTGGGATTGTAATACCAAGTTTAGAGAATATATCTTATCTAATCAGATTGCAACTGCAGATCTATTGGATCAATTGGAAGCTGAGGCAAAAGTCCAAGCTAAAAAAGAAAAGGAAGCCGCTTGGGCAGATTTTTCTGGAGAAATAAAGAAAGAGCTTTCTGTAGCTGTAAACTTAATTCAGGATGCTGCATCTCAAAGCACAAGAAAAGTAGTGCTGGAGCAAATGGCTCATGAACTTGCTAAAACTATCAACCCAATTCGAAAGGATGTCATAGTAACTGTCCGTAAGGCATTACTTATGCTTCGTTTCGATCAGCATGATGCCAAAACCAATCTTAAAAATTGGTATGAGAAACAGACTGAAAATAATTTTGATCGTTACAATTCGCACTTATATAGTCATTCGAAATGGAATGCACTTTCAGTAGCTGAGGTCAAGCCATTAGTGGATGAAAAATCTCAGTTGGTAGATGGTCGTGAAATTTTGCAGGCCTTTTTTGACCATACTCTTGCTTCCAATCCATCATTTTTTGCTTTTGGTGAGGATGTGGGAAAAATAGGCGATGTAAATCAAGCATTTGCAGGCCTTCAAGATAAATATGGTGAAATAAGAGTTCAGGATACTGGTATTAGAGAATGTACTATTATTGGACAAGGAATTGGAGCTGCGTTAAGAGGTCTTCGGCCGATCGCAGAAATTCAATATTTAGATTACCTGCTTTATGCGATTCAGTTATTATCAGATGATTTAGCTTGCCTTCAATATAGAACCAAAGGAGGTCAAAAAGCTCCTTTAATTGTACGGACTAGAGGACATCGTTTGGAAGGAGTCTGGCATTCCGGATCACCTATGGGAATGATCCTTTCCTCGCTAAGAGGGATGTTGATTTGTGTCCCTCGTGATATGACTCAAGCAGCAGGAATGTATGCAACCCTTTTGAAATCAGATGAGCCTGCGTTAGTTATTGAATGTCTAAATGGTTACCGATTAAAGGAGCAAATGCCAAGCAATATGGGTGAATTCACTGTGCCGCTTGGTAAACCAGAAATTCTTAAAGAGGGAAAAGATATCACAGTTGTCACTTATGGCTCCATGTGTAGAATCATAATGGAGGCTGCTGTAGAACTAGAAGAAATTGGAATCAGCCTCGAGGTAATTGACGTGCAAACGCTATTGCCTTTTGATGTTCATGGTGTTATTGGAGAATCTGTAAAGAAAACCAATCGAGTGATTTTTGCAGATGAGGATGTGCCAGGAGGAGCTTCAGCTTATATGATGCAGCAAGTAGTGGAAGGTCAGGGGATATTCAAATACTTAGATTCAGATCCTCAAACTATTGCCGCTAAAGCGCATCGACCAGCTTATTCTTCTGACGGAGATTACTTTTCTAAGCCAAGCGTGGAGGATATTGTAGAGCAAGCTTATGCCATGATGCATGAAGCTGATCCAAAGAAACATCCCAAAATTTAATTCTTAGAATAAAAAAAAGGCCGATTGGCCTTTTTTTATGGTGTTTTCCGAGTGATCTGTTTCAGTGTAACTTCAGTACTTGATACCTCATTACTTCGATTTAATGCCCTATCTTGAATTTCTACATCAATTCTCAATGTATCTGTACGGAAGATTGACTCCCAACCAGATGAGAGCATCGCATATTTAATATTACCTTCTACAGGTTGACCTTCTTCACTGGTTAAGATTCGAGGAAATCTTCCATTAAAAGTGGTAAAGAATGGAGGATCTTGCCATTTGAACTCGGTGTAGCGCCCATTTCTTTTGATAAAGAACCGAACAAAAATATTGTATTGATTTGGGTTTTGCTTAACCCAAACGGTATCTCTTACCACTTGATTGTTTACTATTGGATCAATTACCCAATCAATCGGGTTGTAGCTAGGGGCCTCCGGAGGACGCTTGCTGTATGTTATTAAATTTCCAGCAGCGTCTCGCTGGTAAGTAATTGAATTGAAAGGAGGGTTTACATCAGTCGATGAAAGACCCAAATCTCCCTCAGCATCTTGAAAATCAATGCCTAAAATCAAAGAGTCCGGACCCGATAATGGGACGTATTCCAGTGATTCAAAGGTGATAACAGGTACAGAAGGGAAATTATCCGGAGGATTAATGCAAGCGAAAGTGCTTCCAATTAAAAAGATAAATCCTAAATAACTTTTGAAACGCATAGGGCGAAAGTAAATTTACATTCAAAGTAACATCAATTTTACTTCGGTTGATGCAAAATATGAAACGATGCAGGATTTTAAAAGTTTTTCAGAAAGGCTAAAGAATTTATCTGAGGATAATTTTGAAGAATTTGCATTGTCCCTGTTTCAATTTCAAGCTAAGAATAATCAGGTCTATGCCGAGTATTTGAAATTTAGAAGAATTGATCCAAGTTCAATTAATAAGGCTTCAGAAATCCCCTTTTTACCGATTCAGTTTTTTAAGGATTTTGATGTAATCAGTTTTGAGAAGAACCTTTATGAAGGATTTTTCTCTTCTAGTGGCACCACCGGAATGGTGACAAGTAAGCATTATTTCTGGTCAGAAGCCGGCTATCGATTGCATACAAAAAAGATTTTCGAATCTCAATATGGGCCGCTGTCAGAATACCATGTATTGGCCTTACTTCCTGCATATCTAGAACGAAAAGGGAGTAGTTTAGTCAGTATGGCTGATTTTTTTATTAGGGAGTCAAAGTCTGAATTTTCTGGTTTTTACCTTTATAATCAAGAAGAATTGGTGCAGCGAATTAATTTTTTAAAAACTGGAAAAAAGAAAATCCTATTGCTTGGAGTTACTTTTGCACTCTTGGATCTTGCAGATTCGGCTTTTGAAATTTTACCAAATGAAAATTTAATGGTCATGGAAACAGGTGGAATGAAGGGTAGGAGGAAAGAAATGATTCGAGAGGAAGTTCATGATCGATTGAAGGAATTTTTTAAAGTAGACAGTATTCATTCCGAATACGGGATGACAGAATTGATGTCTCAGGCATATTCAAAAGGCGATGGAAAATATACAATGCCTACTTCTTTACGCGTTATTCTACGTGATCCAAATGATCCTTTTTCCAAATCGGAAAGGTCTCAAGGTGGAATTAATTGCATAGACCTTGCAAATTTTCATTCTTGCGCTTTTATCGAGACTCAAGATTTGGGAAGAATTGATGCCAATGGGATGCTGGAAGTCTTGGGAAGATTTGATGCCAGTGAGATTAGAGGCTGTAACTTGTTGGTGCAGTAATTGCTATCTTAAGATTAAATAGACATATTTGAACAGATCAACATACCTATTATGAAAAAATTAGCCACTGCAGCACTTTTAATTGGAATTTTAGCTTTGGGAGCTTGCGCTTCAAGTAAGCCATGTCCTGCCTATGCAAAAGCACCAGCTGCCCAAAAAGCCAATAGTTAAAAAAAATATGCTGACTTAATAGTCAGCATATTTTTTTATGTCTTCTAGGCTAATTTCATGCTCACCTAAGATCACCAATCGTTCGACAACGTTTCGGAGTTCTCGTATATTTCCAGTCCATGGAAATTCTTGAAGTTTGGCCAAAGCAGCTTTACTAATTTCTTTCTTTGCGTCCCCATTTTCCTGGGCAAGATCTTCTAGAAACTTATTTACTAAAAGAGGAATATCGTCTTTTCGGTCTTTAAGAGCAGGTACTTGTATCAGAATGACACTTAGTCTATGGTATAAGTCTTCCCTAAATCTATTTTCTTCGATTTCTTTCTTTAAGTCCTTATTCGTCGCTGCCAATACACGCACATCCACCTTGATGTCCTTGTCGCTTCCTACACGATTTATTAAGTTTTCCTGAAGTGCTCGAAGGACTTTGGATTGCGCAGATAGGGACATGTCGCCTATTTCGTCCAGAAAGATAGTTCCTCCCTGAGCTTGTTCGAATTTTCCTTGTCGCTGTTTATGCGCAGAGGTAAATGCTCCTTTTTCATGACCAAAAAGTTCGCTTTCAATGAGTTCAGATGGAATTGCAGCACAGTTCACAGCTACAAATGGTTCTGAAACACGGTTACTTTTTTGATGAATCCAATGTGCAACCAGTTCTTTTCCCGTGCCATTTGGTCCAGTGATCAGGACTCTAGCATCTGTTGGTGCTACTTTTTCGATGGTGTCTTTCACATGGAGGATTGGTTTTGATTCACCAACCATGTCAAATTTCTTTGAAAGCTTTTTCTTGAGGACTTTGGTTTCTTGAACTAGTTCCTTTTTATCCAAAGCATTTCTAACGGTCAATAATAATCGATTGAGATCTGGTGGTTTAGGAATAAAATCAAAAGCGCCTTTTTTGGTTGCTTCCACAGCAGTCTCTATACTACCATGTGCTGAAATCATAATGAATTGAGGTGCTTTGTCCAATGCTTTTGCCTGCTCTAGTACTTCAATGCCATCCATTTTTGGCATTTTGACATCACAAAGCACCAAATCAAAATCTTCTTCTTTGATTTTGGCTAGGCCTTCTTCACCATCTTTTGCTTCTGAGATAATGAATTTTTCATATTCTAAAATCTCTCGAAGGGTAGCTCTGATGACTTTTTCGTCATCAATAATCAGTATTTTGGACATGGGTTCAATATAAGGTAAAAAAGTGCAAGTCTGTAAGCCGGGTTCTGTTTCCTCGAGAGGAATCTTGTCATTTATCTAGTCCTGACTTCACAGTCAGGATCCATCGATCTACCCATTCCGCATAAAAGCGAGCAACTTTTCTCGGAACTGAATCCGACGCGGAACCTATTTGATCTTTCAACCCATAAGGTTTGCCTTGCCCTGACTGTTACCAGTCAAGCGGTGGGCTCTTACCCCACCTTTTCACCCTTTCCTTTCTTGCAAAAGGTGGTTTAATTTTCTGTGGCACTAGCTGTATTGTTACCGTCACCAGTAACAACCCTTCCCGTTAGGAAGTATGGCGCTCTATGTTGCCCGGACTTTCCTCTGACTTGCTCGATTGGATCGAAAAAGCCAGCGACAAGACGACTTGCACAATGCAAAATAAATGATTTTATCTGACAAAAGGTTTGGCCCCTCTGACCAAGGCACTTGAAAAAAATATTTAATTTTTTTTTCAAGTATTTAAAACAATTGATACCGGCTCTTGTTCTTCCTATACAAAGGCTTTAATTAGCTTTTCTTCATAGTGCTGGGTTGAGCCGCTCCTTAATTGGGGCGGTTCTTTTTTTATCCCATTTGACTTACCTTTTGCCATGGAAAAATCTAACCAAATCAAATTCCGCCGCTTAATCCGGTCTATTAATTTTTACCCTCCTTACCTTTTTGCAGGTATCAAAGTGGTAGAGTTTGCGCCGGATTTCTCCATGTTCAGAACCAGACTTAAACTCACTTGGTACAATAGAAATCTGCTTGGGACAGCTTTTGGTGGCTCCCTCTATTCGATGTGCGATCCATTTTTCATGTTCATTTTAATGATTCAGCTAGGCAATGAGTATATCGTCTGGGATAAATATGCTGCAATTGATTTTCAAAAACCAGGTAAAGGAACTGTATTCGCTGAGTTTAAGCTTTCTCCTTCACAAGTGCAGGAAATCAAAAAAGAAGTGGATGAAAAAGGGAAATATGTTGTTGAATTCCCATGTGAAGTAAGAGATAAGGATGGTGTTCTAATTGCTAGCTTAAAGAAAGGAGTCTATGTGCGCAGAAAGGATTTTCGAAAATCCTGATTCGATCTTTTGGCAGCAATGACTACCTTTGAATTTCAATTATTGGGCTTATGATTTTAGTAGGGAATGCAGTTTTGTCGGATGACATTAAAGAAAATTTTTTCGTTTGCGATTTAGAAGCATGTAAAGGTGCTTGTTGTGTAGAAGGTGATGCTGGTGCACCTCTTGAAGACGAGGAGACTGCAATTTTGGAGAAAATATACCCAATCGTAAAAGATTACATCACTGAAGAGGGCCGAGCTGCTATAGCTGCACAAGGGACTTGGGTGATCGATAAAGATGGAGACAAAGGAACGCCTACGATCGGTGACAATCGGGAGTGTGCCTATGCTTTATATGATGATCGAGGTATTTTAAAATGTGGTATTGAACAGGCATACCTGGCAGGAAAAATAGATTACAAAAAACCAATATCCTGCCACATGTATCCGATTCGGGTCAAGAAATACGATGACTTCGATGCCCTAAACTACGATCGCTGGCATATATGTGATCCTGCCTGCCAGTTAGGATCAAGTCTGAAAGTCCCTATTTATAAATTTTTAAAAGACGCTTTAGTCCGTAAATATGGAGAAGCTTGGTACGAAGAACTTGTAACTGAGATTGAAGGATAAAAAAAGCCTGCTCATTTTTGAGCAGGTTTTTTTTAGTCCGTTTTGATCTGGTAATGTCTTATCGGTTCTTCACCCATCAAATGTTCTATAAAATAATCCCAGCGCTTTTTAGTGAAATAATCACCAGTTGTTCTTCCAAAACTGTGATTTCTGCTTGGCCAAATGAACAAATCGAAATCTTTACCAGCATTTATCAAGGCTTCTGCAAATTTGAAAGTTGCCGAAGGGTTTACATTTTCATCAATTCCTCCATGGGCAAGAAGCAAGTGACCCTTTAGATTTGCTGCATTAGTAATATTTGATTGTTCATGATAGAAATCTCCTATAGGATAACCCATGTACATTTCTGGCCACCAGGCTTTTTCCATTCTGTGATCATGATCCCCAGCAGAGGCCACAGCAACTTTATAGAAATCGGGATGTAATAAAATAGCTCTTCCAGCATCATATCCACCAGCTGAATGCCCAAATATGCCCACTTTAGCTACATCCATGAATTTGTTTTTGGAAGCCAATTCTTTGATAGCTAACACATGATCTGTTGTGCCATCCCCAATATTGGTGTAAGAAACATCATTAAACGCTTTCCCTCTTCCATGAGTGCCTAGTCCATCTATGGTGACTACAACAAATCCCAATTCAGACATGGGTTGCTGTAGTCCTATCAGACCTGCTTTAAATGTTTTGGGAGTAATATCGGTATGAGGACCTGTGTAGGTATAGTCGATTATTGGATATTTCTTTTTAGAGTTAAAGTCTGTCGGTAAATAGTAAATACCATAGATAGTTGTCTTTCCATCCTTAGCTGTGGCAGTAAATTGAATAGGGCTTTGGTATCCTTTTTTCAAAAGATTCGAAATGTCTGCCTTTGAAATTTCTTGTAGAATTTTACCAGTTGTTAATTCTCTCACAACAGAAACTGTTGGCTCATTTACTTTAGAATAGTTGTCTATGAAATACTTTCCTCCGGATGAGTAGGAAACATCGTGAAAGGATTTTTCCGGAGTTAAAAGTTCTAATCCTGTTCCATCAAAATTTACTTTGTAAACGAAGGAATAATATGGGTTAACATCTTTTTCTTTTCCGGAAGCTTCAAAGTAGATGACTTTATTTTTTTGGTCAATTTCCAATAGGTTTTTCACCACGTAATCACCGGTAGTGATTCGATTAATCAATCCTCCACTTTTCCAGTCCATTAGGTATAGTTGATTCCATCCTGATTTTTCGGTTCCTAGAATAAACTGATTGTTGTCTAGTTTTCTGAAAATATTGTCATTATTAATGTGGGTAGGAGAGGATTCAGAATAGACTGTTCTTTGTTCCTTTGACTCCACATTGATTTCTAATATATCAAAAGCTTTGAAGCCACGATGGAGATAAGTGCCATACAGATTTTTACTGTCATCATCCCAATTAAAGTACATCGCCATGAAATGGGGAAGGGTAAGGCCTGAGAATTTTGTCACAGTTTTACTTTCAATATCAAAAAGAACTGGCGTGTACATAACTACTGAAGTATCGCCTGGGGAACCTCTATAATAACCCATCAATTGTGGTCTGAATTTGTCGTCTTGGCTATTGTCTAAAAGCAGCATTTTTTCAGCAAGTCTTAAATCGACAATTTGGGTCTGTATTTTTTTGGAGTCTGGTGACCAATTTACCGTGAAATGAAATGGTCTTTCTCCATTTTCACCCAGTACCATATCTGACCATCCCCAAAAGGAAGCGTATTCAAAATTCTTTTTCCCATCGAAACTCAACTGTAATTCTTCTCCAGTTTCTAAATTTTCGACATATAGATTGAAGTTTCTTGTGAAAGCCTTCCAATTTCCATCCGGAGAAATGGAGGTGTCTCGGTTTCTCTGTTCGGGGGAGCGCTTAGAATTTAGCTGTTGATTTTGATAAGTCCAGGTTTTGTTTTGCCAATCAAAAGTGACGCTTCCATCCGTTTCTATCTTAATTCTATTGAATGGAAGATTGTTTGAGTCTACTGATAGTCCACTTTTTTCGCTCAAAAATTTAGCTAACTCACTATGGTCAAATGCTTCAAGAGTAGTTCCCTTTTCAATGTCTGTAAGGAAAAATCTTTTCCCTTCTTTTGTAAATGTTTGATGCCAAAAACTAGATTTACCATCTAGCCAATTTGGTATTACTTCTAAATGATATACTTCTCTTTGAATTGAATTTGTCAGGAAATACTCTGCTTTATGATAAGTTTCTTCTGTTATTTGACCAAAAAGGAGTGGTGTGTTTAATAAAATAAGGAGGGGAATTGTGAAAGCTTTTATGCTATTGCTATCTAGATTGAATCGTCTTTTGAAATTTGCCATGTAGTTTTTTAAATAAATAATATTTTTTCAATCTTAAATGAGACTAGCCTGTTTGAAACGTACTCAGCCTGCATTTTCATAGGCTTTTTTCAACCATCCAATTACCTCAGGGCCAAGTTGATCGAAATCCTCTAATTGAATTTTATGGCTACACATGCCATTGGTTTTGGTGTCCATTTCTAAAATTCCTTCTGCAGGATGACCCTTTAAATTTATTCCAATTTCAAATCTTGTTTTAGTAGCAGGAATGAGCATTGCAAATTGTTTTTTCCTGCGGATGCTTACATAACTATTCTTTGGGGCGAATTCAATGTCTTTACCAAAATTTTCTATTTCTGATTTCAATCGTTGGTATACAGGAAAGAAGTGTTCTTTTCCTTTGTATTGTTTTGTGATCAAATCAGCTGTGTCTTCAGCAGATCCTGCGTCAGACTTAAGTGATTTATGCGCAACTAGATTTGCGAAACCATGAGTAAACCCATAATCACTTTTTAAGAAGTTTAAGATCTCTCCATGTTTTTGAAAACCTTGTTTGTGGACAATAGAAATCCATTGGTCTAAGGATTTACCTGTGTTCTTTTCCAGGTTTTCGATCATCGTATTTAATGCGTCATCCATTTTTATAGGGGTTAAATTTCTAACTCCATCATCACTGGAAAGTGATCTGATGCTTTAAGTAATTGTGATTTAAGGCTTTGTATGATAGAATCATCTTTTTCTTGGTAGGGGTTCCAAACCTTGCCGTTGCTGCACTTTAAACCTTGACTGGCTAAGATATGATCAATCAGAACATTTATCTGATCTCCCGTTATCCGATCTTTGTACCGACTTGAATTTGGAGTATAGCCATACGAATTCAATTTAGGTTTGGGTAATACTGATTTTAGAATCAATTCCGGGTACCATGTGTCTCCCAACAATATCTCTACTGCACTTTTATTGAATTTATTTTCATAAAAGTCCAACTCAAATCCATCATTGATGTCGCCCATGACCATCACTTGCTGACCTTTTTGGAGGTAGGTATCGCATCGCTCCCGAATTGACATACATTCTGCAAATAGTTTCAAGCGATCTCGAGCAGAAATCTGTTCAAACCGTGCATAATCAACCATGTCAAAAATTCCTTTGGACTTGGTGTGTGCTACAATGACACGTGCAATAAATTCTCCAGTTGGCTTCAAAAGACTTAATTCCAATGGCGGTCGATAATGCTCGTATTGCTCTTTGATCAATCGATTGGTGGTATCGACTAGAAAGGGTTCGTCAAAGCGCTTGCTTTGCTCGGTAACAGGAGTAAAAAGTACTTTGAGTTTATCAGGTTTGTAGATGCCGCAGAGTTCCTGCTGACCAGCTGAGGGGAATCCATGAATTCCTTTATAAACTTTTCCGGGAATGAATGTTTGGGTCCATAGCTCAAGTTGAGCGGTAGCAGTCTTTGCTCCGCTCACTAGAGTGTTTGGCCCCTCCACTATACCCATAAAATCGGGGTCCATGGAATCGATGATTGCGGCAAGCTGGCGACTTCGATCTCCGTCTTTGCCTGTGGTGACTGGCTTTCCGTCACTATCAAACAGATTGCGCATCCATTCGACATTGTAAACTGCAATTTTGAGTTTCATAAAAAAGTAGGTTAAATAAAAAGATTAACCAATTTAATGAAACTAATGGAAAAGACTGTAGGCCTATGGTTTACACTTTGATGTAGATTTTTCTTCGATCCATCCAGAGGCCAATTGCCCAAATAAGTAACATATAGCTTATTGCAAATAGAAATGAAGCCAGTTTTGGATCGAGCCAACTGCTAAAAAGAGAAGAATAGATCACTCCTCTTAAGCTAGATTCTCCCACGGGGATCATGGAGAGGATTGAAATGACGATCCCAGATGCTACGTAAAGAATCAGAGGATTTCTTCCGAAAACTTCAAAGAAATAGGTCCAGCCTTTCCAATTCCTGATTTCAATAAACCAGATCAAAATTGCTAAAATCAATAAATCTCTTCCTACTGTATGAAGTACATAAGAACTGGTCCAGATTTTTTTATTAATAGGAAATACGATATCCCAGACATAGCTGAGGATTACTAAGCCGATGGACCAGATTAAGAAGGTTCGTACTGTTTTGAATGTATTTCCATTTTTTTGAATAAAAACGCCTGCCAAGTACCCAGCGATTACATTCACAATAGCTGGTAGGGTACTCAGGATTCCCTCTGGATCAAATGGAATTCCTTCTCCTCCATACATCCGCTCAGCTCCTATCACTGATAAGTCAAGCTTGATGGCTGCATTGGTCTCCAAACCATAAGGATCAGATGCGTCCCCGAAAAAATACATCAAGGCCCAATAGCCCAAAAGTGCTACTCCAGAGAATATCCAGCCCAACTTAGGGCCACCAATATAGATCACTAAAGCACCAAAGAAATAGGCAAGGGCAATTCGCTGTAAAACTCCAAATAGACGCACTTCGGTCAAATCGATAAAAGTTATTTCGCCAGCTGCATTGTAATCAAAAAACGGAAAAGCATTTAGTAACCAACCAATGATAAAGATCAAGATTGTCCGCTTGCCTACTTTTTTGAAAAAATCTCCTGTGGACATTTCGCCGATTCGCTTCATTGCAAAACTCATAGCATTTCCTACCACGAAAAGGAAAGTGGGAAAAACCAAGTCGGTCATCGTAAATCCATGCCAATCTGCATGTGCTAAGGGGGCATAAAGTGAAGACCAGCTACCGGGGGTGTTGACAATAATCATAAATGCGATCGTCAATCCGCGAAGCACATCCAGTGCGAGGTAGCGGTTACTCATAGGGTTTTGAAGTGTGTTGGTGGTCATGGGTTATTCTTGCTGTATTTTGGGTGATTGCTCTTAGGACTTTAAGATAAAATATTATATTGTTTTTAGCTTATTCATAAAGCTATAATCCTTTAAAAACTGCTCCCAATGAAAAATATTCCAGTTGATTCTCTTAAAGTAACTGGTCAAATTGACCTCAAAGCAATTCCTACATTCATCGATCTGGAATGTGCTGAAAAGAAAAAGGCCAAAAAGCTCAATAAATACCGAGAAGCTTTAAGCGAACATCAAGACTTAATGTATGCACACAACAAATACAGCGTTTTGATTTGCCTTCAAGGAATGGATACTGCCGGAAAAGACAGTCTGATTCGGGAAGTTTTCAAAGAATTTAATCCACGCGGTGTAGTAGTGCAAAGTTTTAAAGTTCCCACAAGTCAGGAGTTGGAGCATGATTACCTCTGGAGGCATTACATCACACTTCCTGAGCGTGGGAAGTATGCAGTTTTTAATCGAACGCATTATGAGAATGTGTTGGTAACACGTGTTCATCCTGAATATATTTTGGGAGAGAATATTCCTGGAATCAATAGCGTAGAGGATATTACGCCTGAGTTTTGGGAAAACCGTTTTGAGCAAATTTCAAATTTTGAAAAGCATGTCAGCCAAAATGGGACTGTTATAATGAAGTTTTTTCTTCATTTGAGTAAGGCTGAGCAGGGGAGAAGATTACTAAGGAGGTTAGAGGAGCCAAAGCATAACTGGAAATTTTCTCCGGGAGATTTGAAAGAAAGAGGATATTGGGAAGCATATCAGCAATATTATCAGGAGGCAATTAACCGGACTTCAAAACCTCACGCGCCATGGTATATCATTCCAGCTGACAATAAGGAAACAGCAAGAGTCCTTGTCGCAAAAACTATTTTGGAGGAAATGAAAAAATTAACGGATATTAAAAATCCCGAGCTTGAGGACAAAGTGAAG